>NZ_JAVJTO010000065.1:0-18329 GCF_040220235.1 Coleofasciculus sp. B1-GNL1-01 | reverse complement strand
TTGGCTCTCCCGTACATAAGGTGATAAATTTTCCTTATATGTGTAGCGATTGGCTTGATTTGAAGAAAACCTAGCTTAATCGCTTAATTAGTTGGGTTCCCTTCGTCAACCTAACCTACAAGTATTACACCGTGAGACTTTGGCTTAATTCATAAGACTTTATTATCACCCTAAGTACGGGAGAGCCATTATCTCAAGGTATCAATCCTCAGTAAAGTGAGTATTTATGCTTAGTGTTCTCGGAGACAAATCTGTAATCTACTGTACTACATCTTGAAGTGCGGAGTCTGGATTGTTCAATTTCCACATCACCCCGCACCTCCCGACATTCCACATATTGAGGATCACCCGCAGGAAGCGGCATTGGCGTAAAGGAATTATAGATATTATCTAATAACGCTTCAATATTCGTCATTTGTCATTCGTCATTCGTCATAAGCTGTTCGGCATTTAAACCGTAATGTCAAGAAAAGCAAAATCCTTGTAGTGTGAGCATCTTGCTCACTACCCATTCCCAATTTAAATGCATGACAGCTTACTCGCTTTCATCGAGCATCAAGCTATGTTTATGTAAGGGTTTAACACATATCTTAGGGCGCACCGACGTGCGCCCCTACAATTCTAATCCACCCGTTAAGCAATCTGACTTTTCACGCCATCTAGAAAAATCGATATCAAACCTAACCCCCCAGCCCCCTTCCCATACCCCCCTTCCCCCTTTTTGATCCCCCTCCCGTCCCCCGATCCCCCTCCCGTCCCCCTTCAAAAGGGGGAAGCCAGCTGATGCTTCGCTTTTTGTTATGCGGGGAGGACAAAGGATGTTTCGCTTTTTTTGCACGGAAGGGGGAGAATTCAAAGCCTCTCTCCTTGTAGGAGAGAGGTTTGGAGAGAGGTTTTCCAAATCCCCTGAAAAGTAAGGTTAAGCAATGGGTGTAGAGACGTTGCCTGAAACGTCTGGAACAAATTAGCGGGTTGCTAAGACTCGGATAAACTCCAAGGGTAATCCATCGGTATCCGCAATAAATGCCACCTCGTACACGCGATCGCCGATAATTTGTTGAGTGGGTTCTAGGAGTATTTTCAGCGGCTGACACTGATCCGGATTTTGACTCGATGCCTCAGCTAGCTTCTGTTGTAGCAATTTCAGCCAACTGGGTAAATCGGGAACTGTTTCGGTGAGATCAAAGGAAAGATGATAGTAACCGACATAATGTTCATCCCCAAACGCATCCGGTGCAGGTTTAGGTTCCGGGATTTGAATCAGTTCAATGCGTCCGCCTAATCCCTCCATCCAACAAGCAAGCGTAATCCCCGCCGTGAAGCGTTCGCAAACCGTAAACCCTAATTGTTCGTAGAACGCGATCGCGCGATGAATATCAGCCGTGCGAATTGAAGCATGATGCATGATTCACGAATAGTTTTAATTGTTGATCTCTGTAGGGGCGGGTTTTACTAATAACACTTTAACTCAAACCCCTAACTTAACTAAACCCGCCCCGACTTAATGATAGGAATTAGGACTTACGTTTTCTTGACGGCACAGGCGCTACCTGTAGGGGCACGGCAATGCCGTGCCCCTACCATAAATGGCGTTTGTGCGTAAGTCCTGAAATGACAAAGGACCAATAACAAATGACCAATGACCACTCACTCAAATAATCGGAAATAAGGATAGCGTACCGGAATTCCTGGCTCTTTTTCCAAATCGAAATTAATCACTTCCCAACAGGGATCATCCTCTGGTTCTGGGCTAAATGCCACAGGTAAACCATAGAGTCGCGGACGCCCTGGTTCCGATTGTCCCCGCCAGGGGGTACTCCGTTCCAGATAAGCACTGACTAAATCTCGATAGCGACTGGCAATAATCACCCGTGTTGCCCGATAGCCTTGAGTGTACAGGCGATCGAGAGCTTCGTGAATTTCAAAGCGAATCCCATCCGGATGAGTATGCTGACGATACCATTCACCCTGCCATTGACGCCAATGACGCCCCGATTGTAAGTGGATGAGTTCTTCAGTTTTGGGGTCTGCCTCGAAAGCGCCATGCCGGGGACACAAATAGGTATCGGTCAATGTCAATGCCGGAATAGACTGCCGACAATGAGGACATTGAATCTCTGAACCGAATATGGGGTACTGTAAGCTAGGATTAATCATCTAGGGTTGAAGGTATCGTCATTCGGCGATCGCGCTAGTACCTAATATAAATATATATGTGGTTTCATCAATTATAGAATACGCTCGAACACACATCTGTATCTTGAGGCAATCGTGACTGACTCTCATCCCCAGTTTTCTGCAACTCCCTCCTATTGGTCTGCTGTTGATCAGTCTCAAGCCGCCTTTGTTGCGCCCAATGCAGTGGTTATTGGTGAGGTGGCGATCGCATCAGGAGCGAGTATTTGGTATGGTGCTGTGGTGCGGGGTGATGTCGAGCGGATTGAGATTGGTGAATGTACCAATATTCAGGATGGTGCTATTTTACATGGTGATCCAGGTAAACCTACGATTTTGGAAGACCATGTAACCATTGGACATCGGGCTGTCGTCCATTCAGCCCATATTGAACGCGGCTGTCTGATTGGAATTGGTGCGATTATTCTAGACGGTGTGCGAGTCGGATATGGCAGCATTGTCGGTGCTGGCGCATTAGTGACCAAAGATGTTGCCCCTTTATCGCTGGTAGTCGGCATTCCGGCGCGAAAAGTCCGCGATATTCCAGAAACCGAGGCGGCTGAACTAATCGAACACGCACAGCGTTACCAGAAGCTAGCGCTGGTGCATGACGGAAAAGGCACAGACTTGGGATTTCACGCGCCTGAATAGGGTCTGCTGAATAAGTGTTGTAGTGGGAGGAGTTGGGGGAGCTGGGGAAGCTGAGGGAGCTGGGGGAGCAAGGGTTTTAGAGTTTTACAGCAAGCCCTAAATAGTGAGCAGAAGATGGGGTGATGGGATGATGGGGTGATAGGGAGACGTAAGCTGTTCGGCATTTAAACCTTAATGTCAAGAATGGCTCTCATCCTGGTAGTGCGTTTAGCGAAGCCATGCCGCAGGCTTTGCATCTTGCTCGCTGCTAATACCCAATTTAAATGCATGACAGCTTAGAAGCCGATAGGCTCTGAAAAAAAACCTGTCACCTATTGACTTTTGGGGGCATAATTTGGTTAATACTATAATATGAGAATCCTTCACATAAATTTAAGCATTAAGCGAGGTAGGTGAAACTATGGATTTACGGTTACTCATTGTCTTGTTGCCTATCCTCTTAGCCGCAGGTTGGGCTTTATTCAATATTGGTGCAGCGGCTATTGGTCAAATTCAGGCGTTTCTGAATAAATCCTGATCGGTTGGATAGACAAAAATACATGTTGTAGAGACGTGCCATGGCACGTCTCTACAGGTCTAATATCGCTCTAATAAAAGTTTGACTTCGGCATCCAAATCGAAATCCCTCATCGCCTCCCACTCGGCTTGTCGAACTGCCAAATAAACCTGAGCCAACTCTTCACCCAAGGCATCCAGGAGTACCGAGTCATTTCTAAGGTGTTCTATCGACTCGGTTAAGGTACTCGGCAATCGTTCAATATTAGCCCCTTGGCGTTCAGCATCCGTCATCGTACCGGGATCTACAGATACAGGTGTTGCCAATTCTAAGCCTTGGCGGATACCATCAAGTCCTGCTGCGATCGTTGCCCCTAATGCTAAATAGGGATTCGCCGTAGCATCCACGGTTTTGAATTCAAAATGAGACGGACTCGGGGGTTCAGGATGCGTAGGGACACGCACAGCCGCTTCCCGATTATCCAATCCCCAACACCGGAATGCCCCACTCCAACACTGGGGTAACAGGCGGCGGTACGAATTAGTCGTGGGTGTTGTCAGTGCCATCAAAGCAGGTAGGTGGTGGAGAATTCCGGCGATAAAATGACGCGCAATATCGGACAGTTCGCCATTTCCCTCTGGATGGGGGATGAGATTTTCGCCCTCTCGCCAGAGACTCAGGTGTAGGTGACAACCGCTACCCGCTTGATTGGCAAAGATTTTCGGTAAGAATGAGGCGATACGATAATGTTGGAGTGCGATCGCTTTAATCGTTTCCCGGAAGGCAATCTGTTGATCTGCCGCACTGAGGGCGTTGGTGTAGAGGATGGAGATTTCCTGCTGACCGGAACCGGATTCGGGATAATATTGCTCAACTAGCATTCCCTGCTCGATTAACGCTTCCGCCATCTGATCAATGAGTCCTTGATGCAAATCCATCGCCATCGTTGAGGCAAATACGGTTTCATCCGCAGGTGCAATACCCTCAGCCGTGCGCTGCAACAGATAGAACTCATTCTCAAAGGCGGTAATAACCTCTAACCCTTCTTGGTTCGCCTCTGCAACCATGCGTTTGAGGAAATGACGGGGACAAAGATTCCAAGGCACACCATTGAGGATCATATCGCCCATGACACGGGCATGACCTGGGCAATAAGGTAAAGGGTTCAGCGTACTCCAGTCTGGCACGAGGCGAATTTCACCCACGGGTCCAAACCCACTCCCAGCCACAGGCGCATCATACATGACCGGAACGGCTTGTTGAGCCGCAGAAATACCCACACCATGGGTGAGGTACTCTGATAGGGTTTTCCGGTGGACTGCCTTGCCCCGGATAATATTGGCATTGTCGCACCAGAGAATGCGGACAAATTGAATCCCAAGCTGGTCAAGATTTTGTAGTTGTTCTTTTTCCATGCATTTTCTGGTGAGCTAGTACAAGAAGGCTCCAAGTCCGAGGGCAGAGGGCTGAAGGCTTTTTGGCTTATGGTAGCTGCTTTTGCGTAAGCGTGTTAATGGGTTTAGTTATTTCTGCCTGGGTTTCTAACCCAGAGTAGATCCATAAATTAACGTTTCTTAATATAATGAGAGGATACACGGCTGATATAAAGGAGCGATCGCGTGCTAACCCTAGACCGCCTTGGAGAAGAAACATTAAACAGAATTGCGACGTTGGCGCTGTCCAGCCAACTCGATGATGCTAGAAAACTTAATGTGCGAGTGAAAACAGACCCCTCCCTGCTAGCCAAGGGTCAGTTAGAATCCCTAGCCATTTACGGTGAGGGGTTAATCATGGAACACGATATCCGTCTACAAGAGATGGCGATTCGGCTAGAAACCATTGCGGTTGCTCCTTTCAAAGCTTTAACGGGTAATATTGTACTGACCCAACCGACGGAAGGAACAGCACGGATAGTGATTGCCCAATCTGACCTCAACCGTGCCTTCAACTCCGATGTGTTAGGGACTCAGCTTCGCTCACTCCAGGTTCAGGTGGACGGTAAGCCACAAACGCTCAACGTCAAGCAGGTAAATTGCCGCCTATTAGCCGAAGGTCGAGTTGGTCTTGATGCTGATGTTCAGCTAGGTCAAAGTAATGAAACACAACGAGTCTCGTTCACCACGACTCCGAGAGTAAGTGATGACGGACGCAGCGTTGTTCTAGAGAAGGTTGAATACGCCCACGGAAAAGAACTCTCACCCGAACTCACTCAAGCCTTAGTCGCCAAGGCGGGTAAAATTTTACACTTGAGTCACTTTGAAATGCCAGGGATATCGCTACGTATGCATCATCTGGAGGTGAAAGAAGGTAAACTCACCCTGCAAGCCGTAGCGCATGTGACCCAATTTCCATCCGTATGACGCTGAAGGGAATGACGCTGAAGGCTAAAAAAGCGACTGGGTGTGTGGCATTTGGCTACTGAGTTACCCAAATGAGCGAACGGTGAGGAAAATGACGGTCATTCTGTCGCTACTTTTGGCTGACTTGGCGGAATCTGCTCGATCGCGATTAACGCTTCCATGACTGACTTAACAATCGGTGCTGCAACTGTAGAACCAAAAGCATTTCCCTTCGGTTCATCCACCACCGCTATTACCACATAACGGGGAGAATCCACACTTAAAATGCCCACAAAGCTGGTAATTGTGGCATTGGTAAAATACCCCCCCGTGGGACTAGCTTTCTGAGCCGTTCCTGTTTTCCCCGCCACTCGATACCCTGAAATTTGAGCCGTTTTTCCTGTTCCTTGGCTAACCACAGTTTCCATCATTTCCAGAACCTTCTGACTGGTTTCTGGTGAGAAGATGGGACGGGGCGCACTCAGGCGTGGTTGCCAATATAGCTGACCTTGACTATCAAAAAGTCCTTGTACCATATAAGGCATAACTAACTTACCCCCATTGGCTAACGTAGCATGGAGTTGAGCAAGCTGAAGCGGCGTTAGGGAAAAGCCTTGACCAAATGCTGTTGTTGCAGGTTCGATGGGGGAACTGGTAAACTTTCGTTGATTTTTGAGCTGTCCGGCGGTTTCAAAGGGTAAATCTGTTTCCAGTCTCTGCCCCAATCCCAATCGTTCTAGCCAACCATAGTAAACCTCGGGCTGCATTTGCTGCATCATCCGCACCATGCCCACGTTACTGGAATATTGCAGGATTTGTGCCGGATTGATCATGCCATGGGCTTTTTTGTCATAGTTGGCAATGGGCCACCGACCGATCTGAATCGAACCCGTATCATTAAATAAACTATCAGGACGAACTATCCCAGATTCCAGCGCGATCGCTACATTCAAAGGCTTAAATGTGGAACCCGGTTCATACAAGTCTGCCAATGCCCAATTTTTAAACAAACTAATGTCAGAGGTCGAATATTGATTCGGGTTATAGGTTGGTTCTGAGACTAACACCAACAAGGAACCATCCAAGGCATCCATAACAATTACAGTACCTCGTTTGGCATTAAATTCCTTAATTTTTTGCTTAAGGGCAGAACGTGCCGCACGTTGTAAGCGACTATCTAGAGTTAGTTGCAACCGCAGATCATCTGAGTGGAGAAACCCTTCTGGAATATGATCCGGCATCAATGTACCATTACCTGCCCGACTCATTCGCAGCGTGCGAATTTCTCGTTCTAATAATTTTTCCTGAGAATACTCAATTCCTGCCTGACCCTGATGATCAACATTGACGTACCCAACCACATCGGCGGCTAACTCTTGCTGAGGATAAAGGCGAGAATATTTGGGAATCAGTTCGATCCCATCCAAACTTAATTGAGCAATTTTGTTCGCTATATCTTCGGTTAATGATCCGCTAACTTGAATCCCTGTATTTCTTTTATTAAATAGCGTTTCCAAGTCAGTAGACGACTTGTCCAGAATTGGCGCTAGCTGAGTCGCTATATTGGCTTTGGATAGCTTAAACAGTTTGGGATGAACGTAAAGGGTATAGACTCGCCGATCCACCGCCAAAACATTACCATTACGGTCAACTATTGGACGACGCGGAATAAACGGGCGCATATAAATCATCTGCTGTTGCCTTGCTTTTTCTTCCAAGCTAGGCGAGATGACGACTTGCAGTCGATATAAATTGAATAAAAGCCCAAAACTCCCTGCCATCATGATTACCCAAATTAACAGCAATCTAAACCCAGGGCGTTGAAAATGTGTTGAGTTTTGAGTTTTGAGTTTTGAGTTTTGCATTCGATCATTCATCCTGCCCAAGTAACCTCTACGACGTCACCGATTCGCTGGGCGCAATAGTCTCCTCTGCCCCTCTACTCTTCTACTCCCAATCGGGTTGGGATAAGCTTTAATTAAATCGTTTCTTTCTCTGCTCCCCTAGCTTCCAGACGCGCCATGGCACGTCTCTACATTGCTCCCCTAGCTCCCCCAGCTCCCCCAGCTTCTTCTGTCTGTTACCTTAGTATCCCAAAGGAGTCTTTGCCAGGGTTTCTTGGTTAGGCGTCTGATTCGGAGATTCCTGGAATTGGCGCTGAGGTGCGGGAGAGAGCAAAAGGGTATTGGCAGTAGTAGGTGTTACCAAACCTGTGGCAGGGCGTTCCGCTTGTTGAGCGAGTTGATCTTTGATGATTTCATTCGTTGTTGTCAGATCACGCTCATTCCGCTGGAGCGTTCCCAATTTTCGGTATTCTTGCGTCCACTGCTGCTGGGTATATACAGTCCAGGAATAAATGGTTAGTGTCACAATACCCAGGATCAGCGTGATCACATCCGAACCGCGTTGCAGAATCATCAGCGATCGCAACCAGCCAGGAGTTCGTTCTCGTGAGGTGTCAAGCCTTTCTACCTTTTGGCGACTGGTTCTAGACGCCAAGGGGGACACAGGGCTTGATCGAGATGACCGCCTTCTCGAGGAAACCGGAACTTGGCGAGAAGGATGACGTTGAATTGGAACAGAACGAGAGACAGCATTCATAAGCGTTTGGCAGATATTTGCATTTTGAGTTTTTAGTTTTGTGTAGGAGCAAGTTTGACTATTATCATGTCTTACCTGACAAAGGATGTGACTAGACTCGCCCCTACCGAGTTTTGAGTGCAAGAGTGTTGGCTGTTAACCATTGACTGAGAAAATTCTTCCCCATCTCCCCATCTTCCCTATCTCCCCCATCTCCCCCATCTCCCCTATCTCCCCTGTCAACTTGGTTTAGCGACTTCCCGTGACAAGTCAGAAGCAGGAGTGGGGGATTGAGAGGACGAGGGACTCGATTTTAGGGCATGATGATGGCGCACTGGGATTTGCAAAATAAACTCAGTCCCTTGACCCGGTTGCGATCGCACGTCTAGTTGCCCCTGGTGTTGATTAACAATGGTTTGATAGGTCACGGTTAAACCCAAACCTCGACCTTCTCCAACAGCTTTGGTTGTGAAAAATGGCTCAAAGATACTTGAGAGAACCTCTGGATTAATGCCTACACCATTGTCAGCGATACTAATTTCTACCCGATCCTCATCCGAGGAATGGATGCTCGGTTTCCATTGCGTTCGCAGGGTAATCATTTTATCAGAATTGGGTGAACGATTGAGTGCTTCAATGGCATTCGTCAGAAGATTGAGAAATACTTGATTGATCGGCTTAGGGTAACATTCGACATGAGGGAGGTTATCGTAATGCCGTTCTATGGTAATCGTATTGATGCATTGGTTGTGCAGGATTAATAACGTATTTTCCAATGCCACGTTGATATCAATCAGTTTCAAGGAGGCTTCGTTGTGCCGCGAAAATCTCTGCAATAACTGGACGATTTCCTGAATTCGCCGGGTGCCTGATTGCATGGATTGCAAAATTTTTGGTAAGTCCTTGCTTAAAAATTCAATTTCTACCTCCTCCAAGATATTTTCCAGCCTCGGTGAGGGGTTGGGATATTCAGTTTGGTAGGCTTGCACTAAACGCAGCAAGTCATTGACATAATTTTCTAAGTAAGGAATATTGCCATAGATGAAACTAATGGGATTATTGATTTCATGAGCCACCCCAGCTACCATTCTGCCTAAACTGGACATTTTTTCACTTTGAATCAGTTGGACTTGGGTCAGCCGCAGTTCTTCAATCATTTCTGCTAGTTTTTGGGCTTGCATAGCATTATGTGCCGCTTGTTGCTGGGTGCGGGTATATAAATATGCCTGTTGCAGGGAAATCGCGAGCTGATCGGCGACAGCTTGTGCCAGTTCTTGATCGTGTTTTGACCAATAGCGAATGTAAGCGCATTGATTGAGGTACAAAATGGCATAGAGTTTACCATGGGCTTGCACTGGAACCACTAACGAGGATTTGATGTGGGCAGACTGGTATTCTTCGTTGTTGGTATCAATCCGTTCATCTTGGGTTACGTCGGGAATCACTACCGCCCGTCGGTGCTGAATAATCCACTGCGTAATTGGTCCTTGGGAATTAAATGTGTCTTTACAAGGGGTAAAGGGTTGGCGATACACCTCATAGAGATGATCCCGGTTTAATGACTCACCATTACAGGTAGCGGCGGTGTCTGAGTTGACGGCTGGCAGATCTGAAGTTTGGTAATCCTCGACTAAATGCACCAAACATCGATCCACTTCCAACGCTGAACACAGATGGCTAATCGCTTCGGTTAATATGGTCTGGGGATCAAAACTTTGGCGAGTTTGGCTGGTAATATGATTAACGAGTTGCTCACGAATGGCTTGGTTCTGGGTTTGTTCATAGAGTTGAGCCTGACGGATACCAATTTCTAAGGATTCCGCGATCGACTCTAAAAATTGAATTTCTGGAGTTGCCCAAAACCGAGGTTGCTCACAAAGACAAGCAATAAACCCAATTCCGTTTTCTTTACCTGTGACGGGAATCAATAAGCTGGCTTTATAGTCCCAGAGGGAGGGATTGGGAATGAGTGATGGGGGATTGGCAGAGGATTTCTGTAAAAGCTGTTGAATTCTCCACCGTAATCCTGTGGGTGTCAAGTGCGCTGTGCCACGATTGACAATCTGTTTCCCTTCGGCGATCGCCCTTGCCATCGTACCAAAACATTCTAGGGGATACTCTCCCAAATACGAGGGCTGATGCTCATGCTGACGGCGTTCGCAGACAATCTCAACTTGTCCCCGTTCTTCCCAGTACCAGAAAAAACTACAACAATCAAGTCGAAGCAACGCCGCAATTTCGTCTACGGCTGTTTGCACAACAACTTGCAATTCCAGGGAATTACGGATGCGATCGACGATTTTTTGGGTTAGTGCTGCTTGCCTTGGGGGATACTTGATCCAAGCTTGGATCGATTGAAAAGCGTTATAAAGATTAGAAAACACAATGCATTCCTTAAACAATCCTCCGCACCCACTTTGACGGCTTGTCCTGATTTTATCGGCTAAACCATCAAAAAAACCCTATATTAACAATTATGCAGCTAATTTAGTTAGACTACGTAGTTCTTCAGAATTTACTGAATCATTACTGAATCATAACCAACCTTCAGACAACTGGGTCAGACAAGCGGGTGAATGTCATTCCAGTCTATCTGATACATCTTCCTTCACTCTTACGTTAGCCAAACGGCGCGTAAGCGCAGCGTAGCGAAGTACTACTCTTATCGATCACTTAGAGTGGGATCATTCTTGCTGGATTAAGCGAAAAAAGCAGTAATCGTGTTAAAACTATAAAGTTATAGTAAGCTAACATAACGTCTGATTTGACGCAGTCCTTAACACCAAGGGGAGTGTATGACTAAGAAATTACTGAGTTTGCTGCTGGTATTGGCTTTGGGAGTTAGTGTAGGCGCTTGCCAAAATGCAGGCGTAGAGGAACCCGTTGAGGGGGAAGAAGCCGTTGAGGAACCCGTTGAAGGTGAAGCCGTTGAGGGTGAAGAGGCAGAAGAGGCAGAAGAGGCAGAGTAACCCCCTGAGACTCCCACGAGTCTACAGCCTAGAATCAGAAAAATGCGATCCCCATCCTGCGGGATGCGATGTCACTTTTATTGCCATTACCAGCGATTCATCCCACGCTTCCCTTTGGGGTGAGACGTGAGGCTTCTCGCTGATTCAGTTAAAGAGCGATATCTAGACACTCTTGTCAGGTATCGCTTTTTGCTTGGCTTCAAGCCTTGGTGTATCAATTGCCATCAACCATGAACCCGAAACAACGACATTGGTTGCACTTTGGGCTACTCGTGTTATGGATAGCCCTAGGCACAATCCTACGCTTGAGTCGTCTGGCATCTCTACCCCCATGGACTGATGAATGTGCCACGATGGTCTTTAGTTTAGGCAACAGTTTTCAAGCCGTGCCACTGAATCAGTGGATTAGTTCAGATGTCTTGCTCTATCCCTTGCATCCTGTTGCTGATGCAGATATTAGTTCAGTTGTCAACCATTTAAGCCAAGAAAGTACCCATCCACCGATTTATTTTGTCTTAACCCATTGGTGGATAAAGGTCTTTCGTACCGATGGCGGATTGGTATCCTTATGGGGGGCGCGATCGCTCTCGGCATTATTGGGAATTACGGCTATTCCTAGCTTATTTGGTTTGGGGTATTTGGCATTTGGTTCTCGGTTAGTCGGTCAAATCGCCGCCGCGATGATGGCGGTTTCACCTTACGGAATTTTCCTCGCCCAAGATGCACGTCACTACACTCTGGCGATTTTATGGGTGATTGCGTCTTTATCCTGTTTAGTTGTGGCAATCCAGAGTATCCACCGTGAGGAACCGTTATCAGTAGGAATGGGATTAGTGTGGGTGGGTGTCAATAGTTTGGGAATCGCTACCCATTATTTTTTCAGCTTAACCCTCTGGGCGGAAGGGGTTGTACTGTTGACGCAGGCTTGGCATCAGGGAAGGAAAGATCCTCAGAGTTTGGTGCGATCGCATTGGCGGCGTATCTATGCAGTTGCTTTAGGGACGCTTGTCGGGAGTTTAGTTTGGCTACCTGCTTTATCCAGTATCTACGGTAGCGAACCCACAGCCTGGATAGCTGACGGGGATCTCACTGGTGAATGGTTAGCACCCATCGGACGGCTGTTTATTTGGGGGCTGAGTATGATCGTCTTGCTTCCCACCGCCACAACTATTCTGCCGATTTGGATCGTGGTAATTTCCGGTATCGTAACGGTGTTATTTGTGGTTAGCCTGATACCGAGACTCGGTAATGGCTGGAAACTCCAACAGCACTTTCGTGATCGCCGTTTAGCCTTGCAGATTTTGTCGGTATATTTAGGGAGTGCGATCGCGTTAGTCTTTGGCATCACATACGGTTTAGGTATGGACTTAACGCTAGGGGCGCGATTTCAGTTCGTTTACTTCCCGGCTGTAATCCTGTTATTTGCGGGGATACTGGCTGGAGTTTGGCAGCAGGTGACATTTGATTCAGCTTCTAGACTAAAATATGGCAAAGCCATTGTGGTAATGATTTGGTTGATGGGATTAATGGGAGGATTCACCGCAATTGGGAATTTAGGGTACTTACAAAATCACCGTCCCGACTTGCTTGCACCTGTAATCCAAGAAGCTTCTCAATCTGCCGTATTCATCGCCACTACTCACAAACATCATGGACAAACTGGGCGACTGATGGGGTTAGCATGGGAATTTAAACGATTATCGGATAGGAATAATTCTGAAACGGATAGAACTACATCTGCCCAATTTTTTCTAGCGGATCGCGATCCCCAAACCCAAACCTATACAGACGCGATCGCACGCTTACAAAACACGTTAACTGAACTGCCACGCCCCTTCGATTTATGGTTAGTGGATTTTCGGACTACCGTTGATTTAGAGGCGCAGCATTGTTTTCGCGATCGGTCTTATGGGTCATGGGCTGGTGAATATAAATATAAACTTTATCGTTGTCGAGTCGGAAAATAAAGAAAAATTATAGACTAAACGTTTCGATTTAAATTCGCCAATTATCCAACCTCAGAGGATAACCTAAGGCTTGAACTCGCTGATAGTGAGATAAATTGCCAGTTACCAAAGTAAGATTATGGTGTAGAGCGATCGCCGCAATCATTGAGTCAGGATAACCAATGGGTTGTCCTATTCGTTCTAAATCCGCATAGATACGCCCTGCTAATGCGGCATCTGGCAGTTCTAGTGTCAAAACCTCTTCAGAGGTAAGTGTAGCTAAAAACTCGTTAACACGATCTTCTCGTTGACGTTTATGCCAACCTTGGACAACCTCCATAACGGTAATAACCGAAATTGTGTAGCAACCGAAAACAGCACGATAAGCAGTAGCTTTAGCTATAACCCTTTGATTAATTCTCCTAAAAATTTCGGACACAATGTCTGTGTCAAGCAGTGCCTTTTCCAATTTTTTCGTTGAATAACTGTACTCTCCGATTTTTTAGGGCTTCTTCAAGTATCTCATCAACAAGTTCCGGTTCATCAGCAACTAATCCTAACCAAGGATCTTTTGTTCTTTTTTGCCGGACGAGTAGTTTGATAACGTCTGCAATCAGTTCCGGTAATGTACTTTGCCGAGACTCTGCCAAAAGCTTGGCACTTTCAAGGGTTTTTTGGTCGAGTTCAACTTCGATCTTCGTCATGCTTCCTAGCCTCTTGCATCAAGAGCTTGATGAAATTTTAGCATTGTATAACCTCAGACATCGATTAGCACGAATCATTTAGTAGAGACGTTGCATGCAACGTCTCTACCACAGTTGGTTATTCCCATTAAACCGGAAACGGCAAAAACGGGATCGCACTCACCAAGGTTTGCAAATTGTCAGCTAAAGCCGTCGAGAGTTGCTGGGTGATTGGTAAACTATCCACCACGATGCCAGTACATAAGAGCATCATGTACAGAATCGAGTACTTAAACAGCCCTCGTGCCAGTTGGTTATTGGTGGGACTTTGTAATAACTGCCATGCTTTTTGCAGAAAAATACTACCCAACACCAGCGCGATCGCACCATACACCACACCCGATACTCCTAACGGATAAATGAATAACAGCGACGCTGGAACAACTAACAACGTGTAAACCCAGATTTGACGGGTTGTAGACTCTTCACCTGCTACCACTGGTAACATGGGAATCCCGACTTTGGCGTAATCTTCGCGAATCATCAAAGCCAGCGCCCAGAAATGGGGAGGAGTCCACAAAAAGACAACAGCAAACAGTAACCAGGCGGGTAAACTCAACTCTCCCGTCACCGCCGCCCAACCCACCAGTGCTGGAATTGCCCCGGCTGCACCGCCAATCACGATATTTTGGGGTGTATGGCGTTTGAGTAAGTGGGTGTAAATCCCCATGTAGAAGAGAATGCCCGACATTGCCAATAATGCAGCTAGAAGATTGGCAAAGACGGCTAATAGGGTAAACGATGCAGATCCGAGAGCGATCGCGAATAACAAGGCATCACGAGTTTGTATCCGCCCTGAGGGAATTGGACGGCTACGGGTGCGTAGCATCTCATAATCGATATCGCGATCATAAATGCAGTTGAGGACTTGAGCCGAAGCAGCGGCTAAGGTTCCTCCAACCAGGGTAATGAGTAGTAACCAGGGATCAACTTGCCCCTCAGATGCCATCCACATTCCTGCGGCTGTCGTAATCAACAGCAGCGGAATAATGCGAGGTTTTGTGAGTTGGTAGTAGCTCTGAATCACTTGCCGGAAGTTTTCATGTTGACGGGATATAGTTGTCCCAATCATTAAATTCACCAATTCCTTATTTATTGAAACACTATATACAATCATTAACACTTTGACACAATCGCCGTTTTAATGCTGTAGGGGTGGGGGAGTGGGGGAAGTTGAGGGAGCTGGGGGAGCTGGGGGAGCTGGGGGAGCTGGGGGAGATGGGGAAGATGGGGGAGCTGGGGGAGCAGAGGGAGCAAATGACGAATGACAAATGACAAATGACAAATGACAAATGACAAATGACAATCCTCGCCGTTAACTTTAATTGTCCCCACCTACTTTTTCTACCGCTAACCCAGTGGTGCGATCGCGTAATGCCAAAACGGTAAAGACAATCAAATCTCCCAGTAATGCAGCGCCTACAGCTTGATGAGACACGGTTAGGGGTTCCACCTGTAGGTGTAACCAGAACGTCGCCACTCCCAGAATAATCTGTAAAATTACTAATCCACCTGCCAGATTTGCCAACTGTCGCAACAGGGGATGGAGGGCAGGTGTGCGCCATGCCAAAACAACCAGGGTTAAAGTGACTAACGTAGCTGGGACTACACCCGCAATATGACTATTCATCACGGTGCAAAGTTGAGACGCACCAAAGCATTGATGTAATGCCCAACGGGACGCCACCAAACCTCCCAACAAGCTTTGTAAGTAAACCAGAATAGCTGCCGTCAAACCCACCCAGGGTAAGCGTCCAACCGCTCCTGTACCCTTGTAAGGCATCAGGGCAGTACCAATAATCAGTAAGGTTGAGAAAAACAACAAGGCTGTACCCAAGTGAGCCGTCACAATATCAAACCGTAACAGTTCGGTCACCGTTAAGCCACCCAAGACGCCTTGAAACACAATTAAACCCAAGGCAAAGGTTGCCGCCCAAGGCAGCCACTTGGGTAAAAAACGGCGATCCCACCACGACAAACCCATTAGAGCGATCGTACTGACGCCAATTAATGCCGCATCGAGGCGATGGAACCATTCCAAAAAGACTTGAAAATTCATCTGCTGACTTGGCACCCACTGTCCATAGCACAGGGGCCAATCCGGACAAGCGAGTCCAGCATTCATCACCCGCGTCGCACTCCCTACTGCCATCAACAGCAACGTAGCGATCGCGATTTTCCAAACCAGGCGGCGGGTACGATCCCGGGCTTGGGAGCGATCGGGGGACTCAATCGTATGTTGATGAAGGACGGATTCAGTCATAGCACTCATTGCTAATTAACTCTATCAAACCCTGAGTACCAACTTATGAGTTCGTCAAACTCAGGGATAGTTCATTTACTCACACGATAACGCGACTGTTGATTCCCTGCCTCACCGTAGGTTTTTGACCAAATGGATATGATCGTCTCCCTACCCTATTTGGTGTTTGTGCGTCAGTCCTGCAACTTATCTAGCTGCTGAAACTTTGGCAGGTAGGTACTTCTCAATCATCTGACGGTATTCGCTTTTTTGTTTTAAACCCTTAAGTTGATCCACAATTTCTTTGTCTTTGAAAAATTGTACCGTCGGTGTTCCAGTAACCATGGCATTTTCAGCAATTTCGGGTTCTGCTTCAATATCGACCTCGACAAAGTGAATTTTGCCCTCATATTCATCCACCACTTTATTTAAAATTGGCTTCAGGGTATGGCAAGGACCACAGTTAGGTGACACATACTTAACCATGATCAGGCGATCGCTCTCGTGGAAGAGTTTGCGTAGGGCATAACCGCCAACATGCTGTGTCTTGTTAATATCAAAGGTTGCTTCTGTGTCTGCTGTCGGTTTCTCGTCCGTTGTCTGGGTTGGTGGTTCAGAGTCGGGTTTCTGGTGATACTCCTGGATCAAGTTATTGGCAGACAACCAGCGTTCAGCTAACATAGCAGCCATACAGCCCGTTCCCGCCGCCGTAACCGCTTGGCGAAATTCATGGTCTTGCACATCACCTGCTGCATAAACCCCTTCTACACTGGTTTCAACCGAACCCGGTTTGGTAATAACATAGCCCACGTCATCTAGGTCGAGTTGTCCTTGGAACAGGGAGGTGTTGGGAGTATGACCGATCGCGTAAAATAATCCCTTAACCTGTAAGTCGCTCTCCTCGCCCGTTTGGGTGTTGCGGAGTTTGACTCCACTCATCCGACCATTTTCGCCAAACACGTCCACCGCCTGCGTATTCCAGTGAACGGTGATATTGGGGTTATTTAGCACTCGGTCTTGCATGGTTTTCGATGCCCGCAGTTGGTCGCGGCGCACCAATAAATGTACATGATCCCCATATTTGGTTAAGTACACCGCTTCTTCAGCAGCCGAGTCACCCCCACCTACCACGGCTAAGGATTGACCATGAAAAATGGGGGTCGCACCATCACAAATCGCACAGGCGGAGATCCCATGACTCCAGAATTGGTCTTCACTGGGGAGTCCTAAACGTTTGGCGGTAGCACCAGTGGCAATTACAATACTGTGGGCTTGGACTTCTCGTTCATCAGAACGGATAATAAAAGGACGCCGACTCAAATCCACAGACGTGACATCCTCGGTGTAGCACTCCGTTCCCCAGCGTTCGGCTTGGGCTTTCATCCGCTCCATCAGTTGCGGACCTGTGATCCCTTCGGGGAAGCCGGGAAAGTTCTCTACGTCAGTGGTGGTCATTAGCTGACCGCCAGGAAGTCCTCCCGCTTGGAAGCCTTCAAACATCACGGGTTTAAGGTTAGCACGGGCAGCGTAAATGGCAGCCGTGTAACCGGCAGGACCCGAACCGATAATCACCAGATTTTCTACGGTCGAGTTGGACATATAAATAAACTCATAACGACTACGTTTAAAATTTAGTATAGCCGAATGTGGACTGAGAAGTTTTGACCCCTCCGAGAGTACGTTCAGCCAGAGCTGTTCGACTGGTAGGAATCCCTGTGCGTTTCACGCCAGGGAGGATGTCAATCGTAAAGTCAACCAGGGTAAGCCCAAAAAGCAAAAGGCTGGATTAAATCGCTCTATCCTTGATGTTGGATTTGGCATCATTGGCAATCTGTTGACTTACAAAATGAAGGAGGCGAATCGCTTCTTAGTTCATAAGAATGCCCTTGGGGAGGATATAGTTGGTAAAAGTATAGTCAAATATAAACAGACTGAATTTCATTGCAGAAATAAACTTCGCATTTACATTGAGAGATTAATACTCCTGGTGTGAACTAAGCACCTCACTATCCCATAGCGGTTAAACTTATGGGAATGCTTTTCGTAAAATATTGTAGTAACCGATGACATCAGATTGAACGAGAACCCCCTGCTCTGTACGATATAAACCTCGTTTAATTCTTTTTCCACAAAAAACGGGTTTTTCAGTAGAGACGCGCCATGGCGCGTCTCTACCATAAACGGGGAG
>NZ_JAVJTO010000064.1:0-66152 GCF_040220235.1 Coleofasciculus sp. B1-GNL1-01 | reverse complement strand
AACGCTACCGACGATGTATGATCTTCCGAGTGAATATCCGGAGGAACCCGGTTTGCCTGACGAATTCCATGATTGGCAAGCGCATTTATTGAGCTTGACATTTTGCCCTCCCCACTATCCCCTTTCACAGATCTTTTATGCCAGCGACTTGAACCTTTACTATGATGTGCGTCATCCTCTGTGGCATAAACGTCCGGATTGGTTTGGGGTTGTCGGCGTACCGCGACTGTATAATAATGCGGATATGCGCCTGTCTTATGTGGTTTGGCAGGAAGGTGTCAATCCGTTTGTTGTGGTGGAATTGCTCTCACCTGGAACCGAGAGGGAAGACTTAGGAGAACAGGTTATCCCATCGCCCGACTCTCAGCCGGAACAAGGTGAAGGAAATGGGCAAGAGAGTCAGCTTTCCACTGAAGATAAACCGCCGCGAAAATGGCAGGTTTACGAGCAGATTTTACAGATTCCTTACTATGTCGTATTTAGTCGTTACACCAATCAGCTACGGGTGTTTAAACTGAATGAAGCCCATTATCAAGAGTTAGAGGTACAAGATGGGCGAGTATGGATGAGTGAGTTAGACTTAGGTTTGGGATTATGGCAGGGAGAGTTTCAAGGGATTAATCGCCTCTGGTTACGTTGGTATGATGCTCAAGGAAACTGGATTCTGACGGAAGCCGAACAAGAGAGACAACGAGCTGAACAAGAAAGACAACGAGCCGAACAAGAAAGACAACGAGCTGAAGTTGCACAAGCTCAGTTAGATGTTTTGATGGAGCGACTGCGAGAATCAGGTATTGACCCCGATACCTTTTTCCCGGATCAGGGCTAAAATCAGTCGAGTCACTACAGTTAGCGATCGCCACTGTAGGGGCGGGTTTAGGAACCAGCACTAGCTTGTTACCAATAACTGAACAACAAAACCCGCCCTTATTCATAAGTAGAGATTGTTAAGATAGAGCCAGTTTTCCTAACAATTTCCGTCCATGGTTTCGTTCAACTATCCTGTTCCTCAAACTGATCCACCTTGTTCACCGAGGGAAACGCTACCGACGATGTATGATCTTCCCAGTGAAGATCCAGAGGAACCAGGTTTGCCTGACGAATTCCATGATTGGCAAGCGCAATTGTTAAGCTTGACATTTTGCCCTCCCCACTATCCCCTTTCACAGATCTTTTATGCCAGTGACTTGAACCTTTACTATGATGTGCGTCATCCTCTGTGGTGCAAGCGTCCAGATTGGTTTGGGGTTGTCGGTGTACCGCGACTGTATGATGATGTGGATATGCGCCTGTCTTACGTGGTTTGGCAGGAGGGCGTCAATCCGTTTGTTGTTGTGGAATTGCTCTCACCTGGAACCGAAAGAGAAGACTTAGGAGAATGGGAAGCGCAAGGACGAGAATCTGAGACGGAACAAGGTGGAGGAAATGGGCAAGAAATCCAGCTTCCCACTGAAGATAAACCACCGCGAAAATGGCAGGTTTACGAACAGATTTTACATATTCCTTACTATGTCGTATTCAGCCGTTACACCAATCAGATACGGGCGTTTAAATTGAATGGAGCGCATTATCAAGAGTTAGAGTTACAAGATAGGCGAGTATGGATGAGTGAATTAGACTTAGGTTTAGGATTATGGCAGGGAGAGTTTCAAGGGATTAATCGCCTCTGGTTACGGTGGTATGATACTCAAGGAAACTGGATTCTGACGGAAGCCGAACAAGAGAGACAACGAGCTGAACAGGAAAGAATCCAAAAAGCCCAAGCTTTACAGCAAGCTCAACAGGAAAGACAACGAGCCAAAGCCGCACAAGCTCAGTTAGATGCTTTGATTGAGCGGCTGCGAGAATCAGGAATTGATCCCGATACATTTTTCCAGGATCAGGGCTGATAGAAAACTTACAGGTAAGTTAACAATTATACTTTGCGTATTCATCCCTCAGATCAAGTCCCGTTGAATAGTCACAATAAAATAACCTCAAACCCTTCTAGTCATGTCTTGCAACTATGAATGATTAAACGAACTTGATATCACCCGATTATTTGGCTAAGCTTAGCTATGTTGCAAACCATTTATCTCGATTGGCAATCTCTCCCACTGGGGTGATATTTGAGGCAACAATTTCCTTGCATTTAGCTTCAGCAGCAGCTACTAGAAATCCAGGATATTGGTCTGGTTCTTGAGCAATTTCTTGAGCAATTTTTTCAGGAAGAGGATTTTGTGCAGATTGACGAACAAATTGATGAAAAGCGTATCTTTCAGAAATTGCACCCTTTTTATAGCTTTTCTGGATAACTTCGCGAACAGAATCCCAATTTGTTTTACTGGAGTTAAGCAAGTCTAATGCTATCCTTTGGCAAAATTGGAGTGTTAATAAGTCACAACCATCATATTGGCTCAGGTACTTGGAGTACAGCTTCTCTTGATTTTGCTCTTTCGCACGAACACTTAGTAAAGTAACAGTCCTTGGACTTAAAGAGCTGGGTAGGGAATTCATGTCAAAGACCACTAAACGTAAACGATCACTCGAATCCTGGGTTAATTTGACAGCTTCTTCTATAGAAATGTATAAACGATTCCAGTTTTCATCAGATATTTCTTTGAGAAAATCATCAATCCGACTAGACAACTTAGTGAGCGTCTTGCTACTGCCCCAACTTAGAAGAATTAACAGGATGAACATTACATCTGTTTCATTACGCAGTTGGTCAAATTGTGTTTGCCACCAACGTACTGTGCCAGCTCTCAACCTTGCATAGCGCGTGCGTCGGCATAGAGGCTTTGAGTGATCAAAAAGTTCAGGGAAGTCTGTACAGGTTTCACTTTTAGACTTTATTCCACTGCTAACATTTGCTAGATGGAAGCACACCCATTGATCTCCCCAAAGCGAACGAACCTTTTCTATAAGATTGTCCCATGGTGTGAGTTCAGTTGCCCATTCTATAACTGGACGCTGTGATTCCATCTGTGCAGTGTCTGCAATGTCATAACATTTAGTTACTTCCGGGAAGACTGGGGGATTTTTAATATTTGTTCTATCTAGATCGCGAATAGAAAGACTTCCACCATTCAACCAGAAATTCCTCTCCCAACATTCAAATAGCGGTACTGGTCGCGGGAGACTGAAGGCTACTGCATAGCGAGCTGTGTCTAATGCGTGACTCAATAAATCAAGACAGAACTGTACACGCCGACGACGTTCAACCATAAAGTCTCTGTTTAAAATAGCCTGTATCGCAGCATTAAATCGATCTTCTTTCGCCTCACAGTAGTCAATTCGCCTTGCCCTGAATAGAAGATTAAGACGCTCCGGATCATTCGGATCGTCAGCAAGAGCAGTACGTAGATCAGCCAATGTAAGTTTTGCTAACACACCCAAATACAGACCATATTCAAGCCATTGAGTGCGCTTACTCCCCTTCTGTGTAACCACACCTCCAAACCATAACTTAGCTATTTCCTCTGAAGAAGCATTGGCTTTTACCAAATCAATTATGTCTAAAGCATAATCTTTAGTGGGAGTATCTCCTAAAATGGCAAAGCAGTGTTTGATCAGTTCATCTTTACCACAGTTTTTCGGGAGTATGACTGGATTTCCTTGACCGATGCGGCGGCTGTTTGAGGGGAGAATATATCGCAGTCCCATACCATCTAGAATAAGTTCCACAACGGCTTGTACTGACTTGGGATGCTGTGTAAATACCCAATCAGAGAGTAGTGTTGCTGCTAATATTCTGGGATGACTGATTAGACGGTAACCCTCTACCTCAGTAAGTTCTTGTAGACGATCAATAAGTGAAGGAAGTTCGCCTTTGCTATAACAACCAGCATAAAATCTTGTAACGTTGAGCCAGTAAAAATTACGTGCTATGGCATCAAAACGGTCAGGCTTTGTTCCGCTTTGTTCACCTCCAGAGGGAGAATAGGGAGCAGTTTCATAAAGGTATCGTGCTGCAAAATATTCTCGGAGTGGTTGAACTTCAAATTCATACGTACCTTCGACGCGAGATACAAGCGCCACTACGCGCTCAACCATGCCAGTAAATAACTTCTTGGACAAAGATGGCTCGTAACCTTCAGTAGCCAGATATTCTGAAAGAAGTTTGTGGAGTTTATCCTCTGTGATGCTGCCACTACCACCTTCCTGTTCTGCCTCGGCATGAAGTATCCATGCCAAATATCTATGAATATCAATAAGCAAGTCACGATGTTCGCGAACTACTGCACTCTTTTCTGACTCGCGATTGAAAAAAAGCTCTACATAACTGTCGTATAGTGCAGTCCGTTTATCAGGTAATGATGAACCACGAGTATGAATGAGGCTAAGCAGAATCGTTAACTGCATAGGGTTTCTTGCTAGATCTCGTAAATGAGGTTGATCCAGCTTCTCTCGTAAAATTTTCTTGACGTCTGCACTCTCACGATCTTGCAGCTTTCGGGCTTTCAGCCACTTTTCAGCGTACTCGGTAATTAGGGGAGGAGTCACTGCATCTAGCTGATAGTATGGAAATTTATCTTCTGGAAGACCAGGAGAATTCGCAAAAGCAGCCGGACGACTTGTCACCACCACTTGGAGGGATACAGCCTCCAGACGGTTAACACCGCTAACTATTTCCTTAACTACCTCCTGTCTTCGACCAATATCAGCAACCTCATCAAGTCCATCGAAAACAAGCAATAGCGGACTCAGTCTTGCTACGGCGCGTAAATCGTCAACGCTAAACTCAGAACCCCCTGAACAGTGGCGAACCTGAGCAGCAAGGAATGTCTCTAAAGATTTGCGCCAATCAGGTGGAGGTTCATTGCCATTTTCCAATGAGAAGGGATTTTTTCCGGCAAGCCAAGCTGCGAGATCTCTCAAATCAACTTTGAATGGTAGCCGAACAGGAGATGATCTATGAGATTCTGGCAGAGTTTCTAACACCTCATCTTTGTGATCCTCTGGCAAAGTACGTAATACTTCATCGTCACCAAGTACTCGCATACGATGCACTTGGCATAGGTATTGAGTTATTGTAGATTTTCCTTGTCCCGGTGCGCCTTCAAGAACTATCCAGGGAACTTTTTCCTGCATAATTGGATGAAGCAATAGGGTTGCTGCTCCTAGGGTGTCTTTTTCCTCTCTGCCTAGATAAAATCTGCGATTTATATCAGGCAGTGAATTTATATCCTCTCTATCAACAATACCCGTGCCTTGCTGACTTCGTGTAATGTAAGTGACGTACTGATGAATATGGTGGTAACGGTATCGTTGTTCTCTCGTAGTAGCACTGTGAGGAGGAGTAATTGGAACGTCTATAAATAAATCAAGAAGTCTGTTTTGCAAATCTACTTGTTTGAACCTGACCACTTGGTCAGTCAAAAACTGATCTTTTACAAAAGCGCGAATTGCAGAGGTTCTGCGCTCTTTGTTTTCTGACAAGCTAGATTCAATCACAGATCTGATCAGGTCTGCACCTGTCATCAGCTCAGGATATGCCCACTTCAGATTCCAAGCATCATCTAGTCGGCGGCTCAGATCGTCACGCCACCAACAGAATGACGGAACCCCAAATTCATTATTGAGGAGGTTATTAACTTTATCGAGAGAACCCGAATCAGGGTGTGCTGTTCCTGCAACATTTGTCATCAAGACAAAGCGTTTTGCTCCCTTGGCAATTTGCTTCTTAAGTTTTGGTGCTTCTCCTTCGAGAATCTTCACAAGCCATTTGTGAGGATCTTTTTCTGCCTGTGGTCGTCTGTTAAACTTGACCTGAAACATTATAAAATCATTCGGATAACGATCCCCTCCCAAATAAGCCAATGCATCTCGACCACCATCTGGTTGTGCAACAGGAAAACATTGCACATCAGGAAATTCTTTTATGAGTAGTGATTGGCAGAATTCCTGAATTTTTTCTGGATCAAGATTCTCAAAGGGATAGTTCATTTACTGATCGGACTATTTTGGCAAACTGTGATGTGGTCTATTATGTTAACTGAGAGCTTTTTCGGTTTTGCTGCTATTTGGGTAAATTGTAACCTAGTTTCCCGAAAACATGGCGTAACTAGGTTGAAGATACCGTTAGCATAACCCAAATGCAATCGTCTCTTATTCGTTTGCTTCGTCACGAGGAATTAACCCAGCCTGAATAATCTGTTCGGCTGTCAGCCTCAACTCTGGAAATGTACTGGAAACAATCTGCTGAGTACCCGCAAACTCGGCTCCTTCGTACAGTTCCTCAATCAGGGTAAAAATTGTTACTTTTGATTCCAATGGGTCAATCACCCAATATTCGGGGATATTTAAAACATTATACTCGACCCGCTTGGCACGATAATCAGTAGTCTTGGTCGATTCGCTAACCACTTCTACAACTAAAATGGGAGGGGGTTCGTGAAGTTCAATCACCGCCTCGCGGTTTCTTAACTCGCGCCACTGCTGGCTAGGAATAACGGTTAGATCAGGAATGCGAGACGTATCCCATTTGCCAGCACGAGGCGATCGCACACCAATTGCTACGGGTCTAACAATCCAGTCTTGTCCGGTACGCCTAATGGCTGCATCAATTTGCCGATAGAGAAAGTCAATGATTTCTCCATGTTGCCCAGTACCAATGCTCATTGCTACTAATTCGCCGTTCACCAACTCATAACGGGTGTTCGTCCCATCTGAATAAGTCAGGTATTCTTCAAAGGTTAGTCGCTTGGTGGCTAATGTCATCGCGATCGCCTGCTCGAAATTATTATCATACACTTAAGCCTGAAAATCCCCCCAGCGTTTAAAGCGTTACCTGTCAAACCCTGACGAATAACAAATGACATCACTGATCCTCAAGCCACGACAACCCCGCACCCGGATAATAATGAGCTAAAATTTGTTTGTAATCATACCCTTGCATCGCCAACTCATAAGCTCCCCTTTGGCTCATTCCTTGACCGCCAAAAACATTACTCACAATATCATCTGAAGCGGCGTATAATGATTCCACGACGCCCCCTTTATAACTGAGAAACATGCCCTGGGTTTGTTGAACCGCTTGAGTTGTGGTATTCCACTCCGACTCAATTCCTTTATACACTTGCCAACGCTGAGTATTACCTAAATCGTATAACTGATTAGCGGGTCGAATATAATGCACGATCGCATAGGAACGAGCTGCGATCGCTTGGGCTTTCAGGGCGGCGGGGGGCCAATTGGGATAAATTTCTGCACCGACGACACTGGCTAGATACGTCTCAAGCTCAATATAGTTAACGGCAAGTAGACTATCCCCTTGGGATATTAAAAGTAAATCCCCTCGATACCAGCGACCATTGACAAAAACAAATCCGCCACCTGTGGGTTTAAGCCAAACGCCCCCTGGGATTTTCCATTCACCGATGCGAAGATAAGAACCATTGGGTTGAGCATTAACGCCTTCGTTCGCCTCAAGTTTTCCTAATGTCTTGCCATTCCCATCCACCACCAATCCAGTGGTAGATGTGCCAACGTCGAGGGAACTTACCCCAGTCGCGATCGCAACTCGCATCTCTAAACTGGCTGCATTGGCGGGAGGAGTTTCAGATTTGGCAGAGTTTTCCGAAGCGGCGGGAGGGGATTGCGGGGGTGGGCTTTGGGCTTGAGTCTGGGCGTTAGGTTTGGGCGGTAGGGGGGTGGGGGGTTTGGGAACCGAGGTTTGAGTGGTTCGGTTGGCTGTCGGTGATTGAGCCGCCGAGGTTTGAGTTTTGGCGGTATCTTGAGCCGTAGAGGATTGAGATGGAGTTGCCTTGGGAACAGGAGTTGAGGGACGTTGCCAGGAGAGACTTTGGGCAATCAGACGATGACGCCATTGGGCTTCAGCCGGGGACGGATTTGGCGGCGGCGGGACTTGCGATTCAGGTGATGGCTCCGAAGACGGCTGGGGAGAGGATGCGATCGGTTGAGAACCGGAATAAAAGGATTGAGCTAACATCCAGGGCAATGCGAGGGATGCTGAAACCACAACCATTGACCATAGTCTGGAACCCTTGAAAATTGGGTGGTTGTTAGGCAGGCGAATCATCAATACTTGCTCCTGAGCGGGTTGGGAGAGGACGATAACGACAGATTAGCAATCAAGCACCGCCTCTTAGTTTAATCTGCGATCGCCTGTTTGGATATGACACTCCCTGGCTGAATCAAGATGGTAACACTGATTTCTCTGATTGGTAGGAACGCTAGAGGTGGGGGGTGGGAGGCTGGTAGCACTGATTACACAGAGGCGTTAGTTCTCGCTGGCAAAGGATAAAAAGATGTAAGAATTGTTGGGGAGATTATTTACTTCTCTGTGTCAAAAGGAGTTTATCTGTGTCGGGATTAGTTTTGCTTACAATAAAACCACCATAGATAATATACCTGAAAATCGCACACTCATCTCACAATTGCTGTAACCCTTGGAAATTCGTAGATAATTCCGGAAAAGGAGTCAAAAATGAGCAATTATGACGTTTTGTTGAGATGAAGGCATGATTGAAAAAATTAAACCGTTCTGGGTAAAAGAATAGTTTAAATTATCACAGCTTGACAAATTTAGCCGAAACGACATTTGACTAAACTAAAGATAATATCAGTAGCGAAGGATACAGAAAGAGCAAAGCGGTATGTCGTGAATCGTGGTTATCAAAAGAAGTGCGATCAGCTTGTAGTAGGGAACCTTAGCCCTAGAAGAACCCGCAGCCAGGTGAAATGCCGTAGTGGAGAGTTGTTGTCCTCACTCCATACCTGGTTTTGAGGGAATACTTGACACTTCACCTACAGCTTAAAGCTAGACTAGAGGATAAAGATAAAGCAGTTAATCGATGATTCTTTGGCTTAAATCAAGCTCAATAACAACTCGGTGAGGTTTCAACACGAATGGTAGACTCTAAGAAACAATACAACTTTCATGGCGATGTTGGTAGTGTTGAAAGTCATGGTCATATCATCAGCTCTGGTAAGTCCAACACGATTAACAGTGGGGCGGGTGAGGTTAAAGGCGATTATAAAAATCTTCAGCACTTTAACAACTATGCACCAGAGCAAAAGCAAACACTAGCCCAAGCCGCCGCCGAAATTCAGCAGCTACTGGAACAGCTTAAGCAAACCTATCCGAATGCTACTGAAACTGAAAGACAAAGTGCTTTAGTGGTAACGCTGCAACAAGAAATTAAGCACAATCCGACATTCAGAACCCGACTCCGTAATGCCCTGAAAGAAGGTGGTATTGAAGCGCTAAAAGTGTTGTTTGCTCCTATTGGTATTCCTATTGAAATGGTTAGGGGGTGGGTTGAAGCTGAAGCGGATTCCTCTGCTGAAACGGCTAAAAAAGGATATAGCGTTGACGATTGAATCAGGCGCAGGTCAGTGAATTGGGCGCAGGTCAGTGCGCCCCTACAGTTTCTCTGACGTTTCACGGCATATTGTTTTGAGTGATAGAGTGTAGGGGCGGGTTTGACAACTATCCTTTCTGGGTTAACCCAGATGTGACTAAACCCGCCCTGACCCAATGCAATAGTTTTGACCTTTAGCAACGCTTATCGGACAGGGTTTCGAGATGTCTTGTGAAAAGTGAGTAGGGTTTCTGGGCGTAATGAGTGAGCATGAAAGCCAGATAAAACAATACACCTTTGGTGACGATGTTGGCAGTGTTGATAATCAAGGTCATATCGGTAGTTCCGGTGATCAAAACACAATTGGTACGGCGGTTGGTGAGGTTCATGGAAATCAAAACAGCTTCCAGAATTATGGGACTGTTAATTTTGGCACTAAACCTAAATGGGTAGGCAAACCCTTTCAGGCTCCCCCATTACCCCCCAACTTTGTCGAGCGCTCCCAACCGCGTCGGGAACTGAAAAAATTACTCCTAGAAACGGGAGAAACCACACCGGGAACGTTAGTGGTGAGTGCTATCTATGGACTGGGTGGTATTGGCAAATCCGTGTTAGCCACAGCACTGGCTCATGACGCCGATATTCATCAACGCTTTTCCGATGGGATACTCTGGGTAACACTGGGTCAACAACCGGATATCCTCTCATTTCTGGCGACTTGGATTCACGCATTAGGAGACTTTGACTATAAACCCACCACTCCCCAAGCCGCTTCGACGCATCTGAGAACCCTACTTTATGACAAACGTAGTTTATTGGTTGTCGATGATGCTTGGAAATCGGAAGATATCGAACCGTTCCAGGTGGGAGGGTCAAACTGTCGGGTTTTAGTCACCACCCGTGAAGCTCCCGTGCGGGGAGCCATTCGCTATGACTTGGACATGATGAGTCCAGCCGAGGCGCTGGAGTTGTTGAATAAATGTAGACCTCTAATGCTGATGTCCTCGGAGGAGCAGAAACAAGCTCTAGACTTGGCACAGGCGTTAGGGTATCTGCCATTAGCTATAGAACTAGCGGCGGCTCAAATCGCTGAGGGTGTGGAGTGGTGGGAATTATTAGAGGACTTCCAGGCTGAAGTTGCACGACTAGAGACATTAGATGATAGTGCTGCTGGGAGTGCCAGTTGTGAAGAAACTCGTAAGCGTCTGAGCTTAAACGCATCATTTAACTTGAGTTTACGGCAGTTATCTCCGGAACAGTTACAGCAGTTTGCTTGGTTAGGTGTTTTACCTGAAGATGCTGCCATTGGACAACAAACAGCCGCCATTCTCTGGCAAGTGAAACCGCGACAAGCTGGGGCGATTCTGCGAACGCTGCGTTCTAAAGCACTGCTGTTATCTGGAGCGGTGCAGCCGGGAGAGAAGCCGACTTATCGCATCCATGATTTAATGCATGACCGAGCTAAGGAGTTGTTAACCGATAGTGTTAACCCGACTCAATCGGAGGAATTACCAGGACTGGGATTAAGGTTAAAAGAGGCTCATGCAGCGTTTCTGGAGCGTTACCGTGCTAAGACTGAAAATGGACAATGGTACACATTATCGAATGATGGTTATATTCATAACTATTTGAGTTGGCATTTAGAGCAAGCAGGTCAATCCCAAGAATTACATCAACTTTTACAAGCTTCAACACCTCAAGGACGTAATGCGTGGTATGAGGCGTGCGACAGACTGGGGAAACTGGGAAACTTTGTCACCGATGTGGCACGAGCTTGGCGATTAGCAGAACAGATGTATGAGGAGAAACCATCAGAATCCATTGGACTCCAGTGCCGCTATGCCTTGATTGTTGCATCTCTTAATTCTTTGGCAGAGAATATTCCGGCTGAATTAATGGCGGCGCTGGTGGAGAAGCAGATATGGACGCCAGAACAGGGTTTAGCTTATGCTCAACAGAAACAAGAGCCAAGTAGTCGAGCAGAAGCTCTGGGGAAAATTGCACCCCATTTACCTGAGACTTTACTACCTCAAGCGCTAGAAGCAGCGCTGGCTATAGCAGATGAGAATTTCCGCGTATTAGCTCTGAGTGATATTTTTCTCCATTTACCAGAAAATCTACGTCTCAAAGTGCTAGCAGCATTACTGGCAATACAAAATGAGCAGAACCAGGCATTTGTTCTAAGTAGGATTACCCCCTATTTACCTGAAAATCTACTTGATAAAGCTCTAGAAGTATCACTAGCAATAAACAATGAGCAGAACCGGGCATTTGCTCTGAGTCAGATGATCCCTCATTTACCCAAAAATCTACTTGCCAAAGTCCTAGAAGCCTCACACGCGATGCAAGATGAGAGAAACCGGTTTGGCATTCTGAGTCGGATTGCCCCTTATTTTCCCAAAATTTTACCCGAATCTCTAGAAGCAGCACTGGCTATACAAGATGAGCAGAACCGAGCATTAGCTCTGAGTCAGATTGCCCCTCATTTACCTGAAAGTCTACCCAAAGCCCTAGAAGCAGCACTAGCAATACAAGATGAGCAGAACCGCGCATTAGCTCTGAGTCAGATTGCCCCCCATTTACCTGAAAGTCTATTTTCCAAAGCCCTAGAAGCAGCACTGGCTATACAAGATGAGAGGAATCGGCCATTAGCTCTGAGTCAGATACCCCCTCGTTTACCAGAAAATCTACTTGCCAAAGCCCTAGAAGCATCAATAGCAATACAAGATGAGTATTTCCGCGTATCAGCTCTGAGTCAGATTGCCCCCCATTTACCAAAAAGTCTACTTGCCAAAGCTCTAAAAGCGGCATTGGCAATACAAGGTGAGGGACACCGCGTATCGGCTCTTTCTAGGATTGCCCCCCATTTACCTGAAAGTCTACCCAAAGCTCTAGAAGCAGCACTAGCTATACCATATGAGCATAACCGAGTATCAGCTCTGAGTCAGATTGCCCCTCATTTACCAAAAAATCTACTTGCCAAAGCTCTAAAAGCGTCACGCGCAATACAAGATGAGCTTAACCGCGCATTAGCTCTTTCTAGGATTGCCCTCCATTTACCTGAAAGTCTATTTCCCGAAGCGCTAGAAGCAGCACTGGCTATACCAGATCAGCCTAACCGTGCATTAGCTCTTTCTAGGATTACCCCTCATTTACCAAAAAATCTACTTGCCGAAGCGCTAGAAGCGTCACGCGCAATACAAGATGAGCCTAACCGCGCATTAGCTCTTTCTGGGATTGCCCTCCATTTACCTGAAAGTCTATTTCCCGAAGCGCTAGAAGCAACACTGGCTATACCAGATCAGCCTAACCGTGCATTAGCTCTTTCTAGGATTGCCCCTCATTTACCTGAAAGTCTACTTGCCAAAGCCTTAGAAGCAGCACTGGCTATATCAGGTGGGTTTTTCCCCGGATTAGATCTTTGTAGGATTGCCCCTCATTTACCTGAAAATCTACTGCCCAAAGCGCTAGAAGCAGCACGGGTTATACCAGATGAATATTTCCGCATATCAGCTCTGATTAAGATTGCCTCTCGTTTGCCAAAAATTTTACCCGAAGCGCTAGAAGCTGCACGGGTTATAGATGAGTATCACCGGGCATCAGCTCTCTCGGAAATTGCCCCCCATTTCCCTGAAATTCTACCTGAAGCGCTAGAAGCTGCATGGGCTATACCAGATGAGAGACACCGCGCCCAGGTTCTCTCAGAAATTGTACCCCATTTCCCTGAAATTCTACCTGAAGCGCTAGAAGCTGCACGGACTATACCAGATGCATATTACCGTGCCGAGGCTCTCAGTAGATTACTACCAAACCTTAAACCCTCCTATTTTGACTTTTCCTTATGGAAAGAGAGCCTTGACGTTTTAGCTTACCGTATTCGTAGAAACCTACTAGAAGATATCTCAGCATTAAGTCCTGTGATCATCGCTCTCGGTGGGAAAGAAGCATTAGCCGCAACAGCTCGTGCGATTCAGGAGGTTGGGCGACAGTGGAAGTAAAGCCATTTTCTTACCAAGCTAGAACTCAGATTAGGGATGTGATTGGCTGGGTTGAGGTGAGATTTGCGATCGCGTCTCGCCTGTTTCCCCTAGAACTTTTAGGCGACTGCTCATGAAAAGAGCGATCGCACTCCCTCCCAAACCCGCAAAACCCCCAACCCGACAACGTTTCAGGTTTCGGTTAAAGTAGCGGGTAAGCCTGTATTCGGGGAATGCGAGTTCCGGTTTCATTAGTTTTAAATTTAGTGGCAAATGGTAAAACAGTGGGGGAAATAATCGAAGATTATCCCTATTTGGAACCCGAAGATATTCAACAGTCATTGCTGTCTGCTGCATGGTTAGCGCGAGAGCAGGTTTAAGTTTTACTAACTCGCCTCAGCTAAAGAACGAACAGTGAGGATTTCATTATTTTTCAAGGCTTGAACTGCTCCCATCGGCACAGCAATTACATTAATCGATTCACCCACAGCATTGAAAACTTCCAAAATATAGCCATCTTCGCCACCGCTAGGGTGAGGCACATAATCAATCAGAGTGAGAACATCGCCTTTTTGCAGGTGATGTTCTGGTAGGTTGCGAGATAGGACAACGCGCTGGTAAAGTTCAAGCATTTCTAGTGTCACTCCTTGTTGGGAATTAAAGTAATAAACTGGAATTGGTTATCAATTTTACGGTTCAGCCAGACTGTGATTACTTCCAAGTTTGTGTTATTGACACCCATGAGTTGACCTTTGACACGGTAGAACGTCCCATATTCATTGCTTCTATCTTCTACCGCTTCTACTGTATCGGCAAGTTGACGAATGGCGGATTTTAATTGGTCGGGATTATCCCGTGTAAATCCCGCCTGTGCCAAAAAGTTTGATTTATCGTCTTGTTCTCTCTTGACTAGGAGATAGCGAGTTAATTTAGTATCAGGAATGATGGCATCATCAGGGATTTTCATGTTTTGCCGACTCTTTGTTGTGCCAGTTCGGAGAGAGTTGTCATTCTTCGGTTGTGCCACCTCCTCTTTTGCTGAGGGAGCAGGAGGAGAGCGATCGCACTCCCTCCCCATATCCGCAAAACCCCCAACCCGAAAGCGTTTCAATTTTTGAGTAAAGTCGCGATCGCTGTACAGATGGATTACATCGGATTCGATATCTAGATCTTTTTGTTTAGACTTATCCAAAGCAGATCATGAGTTACTGTTCAACAACTTCAGGTTGTGTTGTCTCATCTTGGGCTAGATATCTAGCTCTGTCTTTTAATATTCCTGCAACCCCATAAATTTCATTCAAGCTTGAGAGGACTTTCTTGGCTTCTTTCCCTTCAGAATCAATAATGGCAATAGATTTTTTTGTAGGAAAAAGCCGCAGTCGGCAAATAGTTTTTGTTGCCTTGCCATCTAGATTAACACCAAAATAGCTTTTGGTGTCTTTGTACTCAATACGTCCAATATCTACAACTTCACGTAGAATCGCTTTGACGATATGAAAAGCTTCCAACTCTTCTTCTGTGGTCACTATTCCTTCGTCTGAAGAGGATTCAGATTCAACCTCTTGCCCTTCAGTTGATGGTGTAGAGGTTTCTGGTGTGTTAATAGCAGCCGCTAGCCTTTCTGTAATGCGCTCGTTAATAAATTCTTTTAGTGACCGTCTGGTTATATCTGTGAACCTTTCCATAACCGATGCAGCCAGCCTCCCAGAATAGACTTGACTGGCAAAAAACTTAACGAATTCAGGAGATGGGTCAGCCAGTTGCTCTGTCATGATACGCTTAATTTCTTTAGTATAGAGAAGATTCCTGGCAACATCTTCCAATTCACCCGAATTAAAGCTTGATTTGGAAAAACGCTTGAGTTCATTAATATTGGATTCGTGGAAGTCCAACATGTTGAACTCAAAAAATGATTTTTCATCCATGATGTTGGGTTTCTCTGTATCGGTGTAAAACCGATAGATAATCCCATTGGTCAAAACGCTAAACTTTGCCTCTGTTGTATGAAAGTATCTGTGCAACTGTGAGTTATGCTTAGGGTTCTCTAGACTCCCTCCACACCATTTACATTCAATCAAGATGATGGGCTTTTCATCCATGATGATTGCATAATCTACCTTTTCCCCTTTTAGTCCAGGTACGTCAGCCGTGAATTCAGGGCAAACCTCCATTGGGTTAAAAACGTTATACCCTAAAGCATTAATGAAAGGCATAACGAAAGCGCTTTTGGTAGCTTCTTCTGTCTGAATTTGCTCTCTTAGCTTTAAGATTTGCTGAGAGATAGATTTAATTTGGTCGATAAAGTCCATACCGCCGTAGTGTGGTGAGGTTCTTTACCCAGTATGGCTTAACTCACTAAAATCGGCAATCTTTGGTAACAATAATGAAGGCGTTGAGCCGAGCATATTCCCAAACATCCCGGTCTGAAGATGTTCCTAAGCCTAATGTATCAACATGCACTGAGTTGGGATACAAATCGGTTAGTCGAGTCACTAGGCGAGGGGAAAGGTTTTGATCAAACAGGAGGAGTTTCACGGTTGAACGGTAACGGTAAGACGTTCGCGTTGAGCGGCAAACCAAAGACAAGCGAGGATGTCTGTTTTAGTCAGATAGGGAAAGTCTTCTAGAATTTCCTCTTGGCTCATGTCGGATGCGAGGTATTCTAAAATATCATAGACCGTGATTCGCATCTCTCTAATGCAGGGCTTACCGCCACGCTTTCCGGGTTCTAAGGTGATGATGTCTTGGTAATTCATCAGTTATCTTGAGTATCCACAACTAACTTTAGCTTGCCAAGGTCGCGATCGCGAAGCCTGTGCGAAGCACGTATCGCACTCCCTCCCCATATCCGTAAAACCCCCAACCCGACAGCCGTTCAGGTCTAGGTAATCGGATAGCGATTTCCTGTTCATCGGTTAAGGACAACCTGCGATCGCGTAGTTTGTAGTCAGCGCTGTCGGGAGCTTCTGACACGCTTGGTGTCTACTACTAACCTAGAATGAATGGCACGCTCAAACGGAATATCGCCTAAAGTTCAAGTAAGAATCGAGCTTGCTGAGTAGCTCTTTGAACCCGTTTTAACGGGTTTAAGCTTTTAGCCCCAACTTTAGTTGAGGGCTAATTACCTAGGATAGATGACAATAGCTGACATTCCGTCTCGCTTGCGGTTTAATTGTCAGAGTGAACGCTGTAAACATTAATACAGTTGTCGCTCCACCCATGCTGAACGTATAAATAATCGGTTTAGCCTTTGGAAGTCAGCAGGAGGTGAGGTCAAACCCAGAGGGGAAAGGGAAACTATGAATAGCAATCCATCCAATCCTTCGGCAAATGGTGGTAAAACAATAAATATTGCTGATATCTTGGCACTTCCGGAACGTCAACGGCAAATTGCTCTGTTTATCCGTCGCGAGGAAGGGCATACCCTACCCGAAATTGCCGATCACCTGAATGAAGACGAACAGGCGATCGCTATAGAACTCGATGAGTTAGTTCAAGAGGGTTTCATCCGAGAAATGGAAGTGGAAGGCATTCCCCGTTACTACCGCAGCGAAATGAGACGACAAGGTAGCCAGTTTTCCAAGATGATTCAGCAAGCGCTGACTCCCGGAAAACCTCTGTCCATGATTGTGAATCCCTCTGGGGATGCGCCAATTACACCCGGTTCGACGTTTGAGTTGTGCGTCACGATTACCAATGAGGGCAATCAAAGTGCCTTAATTGAGATTTATATCGATGAAACCTCCCAATTCCTGCACCAGTGGTGTATTTCTCCCTATGAACGTCTGGCGTTAGGGCAAGGACAAAGTAGTGAGGTGGTGTTCCAGATTCCGATACCACTGGATGCGACACCGGGTACCTATAATTATCTGCTGATGGTTGATGCCCAGCAGCATTACCCGGAAGACACGCCAATCCAGCATCAAGCACGGCTGCAAGTCTTGCCTTTTGTCCAAGAAGCCATCCGGGTTAATGATCCCACCTTCTCTCTACTCCCGATCACAAGTTCCGCCGTCCCGGCTGTGGTGCAACCGGGAGAACCTTTAGAGGTTCAGGTTCTAGTTCACAACCGATCGGATCGCGTAGATCGATTTCGCTTAACCTGTCCGGATTTAGCCGCCAATTGGTATAGGGTGATTTATCCCGAAGGCTATACCGACACCGGAGTGGTGCGGGTGATGGATGGCTTAGAGTTGAATCCGGGTGAAAAGGGTCTAATCCAGCTCATTATCACCCCACCTGTAGATACCTGGGCGACAATCTATTCCCCCACGGTGCGTCTTTATTCCCTGAATAATCCTGACTTGGTGCTACTGGATGCGATTTACCTCCAGGTAATGCCGATTTACCTGTTAACTGTCGAGTTAGTCACCCTAGTGGGTAAAGTCAGCCATCAATCGGGTGTATTCGAGTTACAACTGTATAACGGCGGCAATATTACCCGCGACATCGCCCTCATCGCCAAAAGTGCCGATGGCGATGATCTATGTACCTATACCCTGATACCCACCCAAATTCGACTCGCCCCCGGTGGGTATGCGATCGCGAATTTAGAGGTGCAACCCAGCCAGAAATGGTGGCGTAGACCCTTCTACGGGCGAGTTTTAAACTTTGTTATTGAAATTGAAGACCTGCAACAGTTTCCCCTAATTAACAATCGCTTCCAAGGCACCTTAATTTGGGAAGGGCGTCCGTGGTGGCAATTTTTATTAGTTATTTTAGGCATAGTCGGACTGATTGGGGCATTAATATTCCTGTTGTGGTTTCTCTTTTTTAGACCCAAACCCCGTCCAGAAATTATCGAATTTGCGCCAGCAGGCAAGAATTACTCAGCGGCTGATGAGGAGAGTGTTCGCCTGAATTGGGAAATTACCAACCCCAAACGTATCCAAACTATAAAAATACAAGGCGTATCCCCAGATGGGGTGGTCACCAGTGGTCCAATTGCCTACAATTTTAGCCGGGGAATTCCCAATGAGTTAGAGCGTTTCTGCACAACCGATGAGGTTCTCAATTGCCAGAATGTGCCAACTGATGCTCGTGAACCCGGAGATTATGTATTTGAACTGACGGTGATTCCTGAAGGCAAAAAGAGGGGAGAATTAGAAGAACTACAAACGAATACAGTCAAAATTACACCGTTTCCAATTCCTGAGATTGAAGAATTTGCCTCAACTCAACCCGTTTACCAAGAAGTCATTCAGACTAACCCGGAAGCAGCAGACCAAGAAGCCAGTCCAACAGCCAATGAGAATAACTCACCTGAAGAGCAACCGCAACCGGAAAACCTGGGTATTTTACTAAATTGGAAAATTAGTCACCCCGAACAAATCAGACTCTTAAAACTGGTGGGTCGCAATCCTGAAGGAATTGTCACCTTTCCCATGCAATCCATTGATTTTAGCCAAGGGATTCCTCAACCCCTCCAAGACTCCTGTGAAATACAGGATGAGGCATTAGTTTGTATGAATCTTGCCACAGGTGTTCGTCAACCTGGAACCTATATTTTTGAATTAATTGTGGTTCCCCAACAAGGAGAACCGGAAGAATTACCCGCTCAAAAAACTGATCCGATTAAAATTGAAGCCCAACCTGTTCCCTTTGATATTGTTGAGTTTACCGTTAACGGGATAGAAACCCTAACTCGCCCTAAATTTGTGGTGCAAATTTCTGAAGATGAATCGATACCTGTACCGTTATCCTGGAAAGTTGAGGGAGGTAGAGAGTTGAAAGTTGAACTTCTGCCTGCACCCGGTACTGTACCACGGGAAGGAACAGTACCTTATCCCCTGAGTCCAGAACCAAGCACGGAAACAATTACATTACAAGTTACCAATGAAGCCGGAGAACAAAAAAGCCGTTCAGTCACCATTGAAACCATCCAACCACCGCCTCCAGAACCTGTGGAAATGACTCCCTTATCTCCGCCAGGAGACACAGCTAACGGATTACCCACGTTTGAGCCTCCACCTCCACCGGAAGGGGATTCTACCGCAGAAGCGGGAACATCCCCCTCACCCTCACCCTCACCCTCACCGGGAACGACACCATCTGGAACAGAACCCAAACCGCTACCCCTACCACCAGGGGGTTCACCTCCGCTTCCTCCAGGTGCCGATTCTCCGCCTCCCGCTGAATTTCCACCTAAGTTTAGGTAGTATTGATTCAGGTTTATCAATCTCGCAGCACCATTGTAGAGACGCGCCATGGCGCGTCTCTACATATAGCATTACGGGCATACGTTAGGACATTACTCTGTTGCCTATTGCCTATTCCCTATTGCCTTTTCACCTAATTTTATTGTCCTAACCTCAATGCGTAGGGCTATAAATGATGTGTCCTAACCGCTATGGCGGTTGCTATATCTGATCAGGTGGTCTTCATCTGTCAATAAGCTCTTATCTTTTTGAGATTTGAGGGGGAGAATGCTTTATCTACCAAGCTTTTGAGCTGCTTGTTACCCCTTCAGACGTTTGAGCCTTCAGTCGGATATTCATCTCCTGACTCACGGCAACTTTACGATTTTGTCGCACCGGAATCTCAATAATAAACTCAGTTCCTTGTCCAGGAGTAGAGTGACATTGCAAAATTCCCTTATGTTTATCCACGACAATCTGATAACTAATCGAAAGTCCCAATCCTGTCCCCTTCCCAATCGGCTTAGTCGTAAAAAACGGATCAAATAACTTTAACTTCACATCATCCGTCATCCCTGATCCATTATCACTAATTCTTACGCGAATATAATCTGCCGAGGGTGCTTCTGACTGAATCCGAATCATCGGCGAAAAATTTGTCTCATTCCGGGCGACAACTTCTTCTAACGCATCAATTGCATTACCCAGGAGATTCATAAACACTTGATTAAGCTGCGACGGATAACACTCAACCAAGGGTAACTCCCCGTACTCTTTCACTAATTCAATCTCTGGATTGTGACCATTCCCTTTTAGCCGATTCCGCAATAAAAGTAAGGTACTCTCCATCCCCTCATGAATATCCATGGGTTGCATTTGGGCTTGATCCAAACGCGAGAAATTCCGCAAACTCAACACCAAATGACGAATTCGTTCTGCCCCAATCTCCATTGAACCCAAAGTTTTGGGCAAGTCTTGCATCAGAAACTCTATCTCAATCGCTTGGGCATGATCTTGAATTTCGGGTGCGGGTTCAGGATAATACTCTTGATACAACCGCAGCATTTCTAATAAATCCTCGGTGTATTCTTTGGCGTAGTGGAGATTACCGTAAATAAAACTGGTGGGATTATTAATTTCATGGGCTACCCCCGCCACTAATGTCCCTAATGTGGACATTTTTTCCGTCTGCACTAACTGCGCTTGATAGGCTTTTAAATCATGCAACGCTTGCTTCAGTTGTTCTGCTTGGGCGGTGGCTAAGGCGGCGGTTGTGCGACTATGGGCATATAATTCGGCTTGATCAATGGCACTCGATAGTTGATCAACTACTGAAACAATTAATTCAACCTCTTGTTCACTCCAGTAGCGGCTTTCCTGATAATGTTCACAAACCACCACACCAATTTTACTGCTGCGAGTTTGTAGGGGGACAATTAGTAAGGCTTGCAGTCCATCATCCAGGAAGCGATCGCGAGTCTTACCCTTAAGCTGACTATCGCTAGCAATATCGTCAATCCGTAGCAACGATTGCTGCTGAATCATTGACGGGAAATCCGGTAAAAGTTCGTCCGCTGTATTCCATTTTACTCCCCCATTCTCACTCAACTCTCCTGCCACTTCCATGGGTTCAAAGCGAGGGGGACTACTGTTGGGATGATACCACAAAAACTGACAGCGATCGATATGCAATAAACTACAGATTTCACTCACCGCCGTCTTTAAAATCTGTTCTAATTCCAACGAACTACGAATTTGACTCGACAAGCGACGCTTCAACAGTTTTTCTTGATCTTGTAACTGGCGAAATTGGGCTTCGGCTTGCAATAATTGGTCTTGAGTGCGTTGTAACTTTTCATTCGTCGTCACCAGTTGCGCCATCGCCGCTTCTAATTCACGGGACTTTTGTTCCAGTTGGCAGTTGTATTGAATCGATTGAGACACCTCTGCCAGCATATCAATCACCACGGGTGAGATCTGATTACTTAACTTTTCAATTCCCAACCAAGGCTGAGGTTTAAGGCGTCCAACACTGGTAAAGACAATTTCAAATTGACCCCCCTCCAAAATCTTCCCAATTCGGCAATGTTTGCTGACATGGTTATTTGTCTCAATCCGAATCTTCCCTCCCGGCGCTGCAAAGGTTTGCCCATACGCCGCTTCTCGCACTGATTCCACATCAAAGCCACCCGCTTTTTCTACGGCTTGTTTCCAGAGATAAACCTGGGTATACGCCGACTCAATCGGATCACTGGTGACTCGATCTTGACCATAACGTACCTGAAAATTCTGGACAAATTCGCGGTTTTTTGGGGTATCAATACTCTGAAAATAACTCCAACTGGCATAATGACCCGTTGCGATACTTCCGCCAATTCGCCGTAGTTCTTCTTCAGCAATACTCACGGCTAAAATGGGAATCTCCGCCGCCGTGATTCCGGCTTCTTGGTACTGTTGATAAAAGGCTAAATTACTATCTCCATTCAGAGTATTAAAGACGACATCGGGTTTAGCTTGCTTGATTCTGGCGATCAAATCACCAAAGTCGGTCATTCCTAAGGGAACATACTCTTCCCCCGCTAAACTCCCCCCTTGCTGTTTAAGCTGCGCCTTAATTAACTTGTTTGCAGTGCGGGGAAAAACATAATCAGATCCAATCAGAAAAAAACGTTTTCCCTTATGGTTCAACAACCAATTCACCGCTGGATCGACTTGTTGATTCGGACAAATTCCCGTATAAAAAATGTGGCGAGAACATTCGAGTCCTTCATATTCAACCGGATACCACATCAGGGCGTTGAGTTCTTCTAAGATGGGTAAAACTGCTTTACGACTCGCCGATGTCCACCCGCCAAAGATTGTGGCAACCTGATCCTGTTCAATCAACTTTCTGGCTTTGATCGCGAACGTCGCCGATTCCGATGCGCCATCTTCGATCACGGGTTCTATCTGATGTCCTAAGACACCACCCGCTTGATTAATTTCCGCGATCGCCATCAATTCTGCATCCTTTAACGAGGCTTCGCTAATCGCCATCGTGCCGCTTAAAGAATGTAAAATACCAACACGGATCGTCGTACCAGATCTGATCACTGACTGGTTGAATTCGCTCATTACCGATGTTCCCGAAATGTTCTCCCGTTAAGTGGCTATTTGTCTAAGAATCTTTTGACCGTTGTCTTTTCTTGTGGACGTGATCAATTAATCATTCTATTACTATCTAGATTAATTCTTCCGTTTAAGATTTCTTAAGTATTCCCGGTTTAATTCAAACTGGGGAAGTGACGAAAACAAAACACCCTGAGCGCGAATCCCTGGTATTTAATGAAGTTGCATAGAGCAATGCTCGGTCAAATGCACGATTTAAGCAAATGCTAAACATTTGCCCATTGCATTTTATAATGTCTTCTTGAATACTAACCTAGTCTATTGGTAGTAACTGTATCAAGTTTTACCTTTAATTAAATCGGTGACAATTCTAATTATTCGTTACCAAAACTTTACAATTTCCCTGTTCCCTGTGACACACCGAGCGTGTTACCGAGCGGAGTCGATGTGTTCCCTGTTCCCTGTAACTAATGCAAAACCTCCTCAATCTGGTGCTGACTCCACAAGTCTTGATAAAGCCCTGGACGTTGGATCAGTTCAGTGTGAGTTCCCATTTGCACAATCTTCCCCGCATCCATGACAAAAATCCGATCAGCGGTAGCGGCGGCTGAGAGTTGGTGGGAGATGAAAATCACCGTTTTGCGGTCAACTCCTGTGGAAAGATTTGCCAAAATTTGGGTTGCCGTCTGATTATCCACACTAGAGAGGGCGTCATCTAAAATCAGAATCGGCGCATCCATCACTAAAGCCCTAGCCAGGGCGATTCGCTGACGCTGACCACCAGATAGGGTAATTCCCCGTTCTCCCACCATTGTTTCATACTGTTGGGGAAAATTGAGAACTTCAGAATGAATTTGGGCTTGTTTTGCCGCCTGTTCTATCTCCGGCTTTTCGCTTCCCGGTGCGCCGTAGCCAATGTTATTTTTTAGGCTGGTACTAAATAGAAAGCTATCTTGGGGAACGTAGGCGATCGCAGACCTTAAATCGGGTAAGCGTATCTGAGTGACATCGGAACTATCCAGAAATAACTGATTCGGGGCAATATCTAACAGGCGAGGTAAAACATTTGCCAGGGTTGATTTTCCGGAACCAATCGCACCGACAATTGCCACTGTTTCACCGGGATGAATGTGGAAGTCAACAGCTTGCAGGGCGGGAGTTTTGGCATCAGGGAATGTGTAGCTGAGGTGATCGGCTTTCAACTCTCCCTGAATCGGTTGCACAAGCGCCATCGCATCTGGGGCATTTTTAATTTTGGGTTCAATGGTTAAAATTGACTCCACTCGGTCAATACTCACCTCACCCCGTTGATAGGTAGTAATCGTGAATCCGAGTAAGGCGGTGGGGAAGACTAATCGTTCGGCGTAGAGAACCAGGGCGACAAAATCCCCCACAGTAATCGCCCCCCGTGCGATCGAACCCGAGCCAAACCACATCAACAGGAGTAAGCTGATATAGGATAGGGCTTCAATCACCGGAAACAGGATATTGCGAGTGCTGGCTAATCCCAGATTTGCCGATAACAGTCGTTGATTTAAACTACGGAAGGCACGGCGTTCATTGTCTTCCTGGGCGTAAATTTTAATCAGGGAGATACCACTCATATCTTCCTGAACCAGTTCGCTGAGGTTGGAGAGTTCTTCCTGAACCGCCTGTTGTTGAGTACGCAGCTTATCACTAAACAGACGCACTGTGATCAACATCACCGGATAAACCGCCAGCGCCAAGAACGTCAGCCGCCAGTCAATCGACATCATCACAGGTAGCGTTAAGCCGTAAGCAAAGACAATATTCACCAAACTCAACACCGCAAACCCAACCAGACGGCGGATATTGTCCACATCACTCGTGGCGCGGTTAATCAAATCCCCGGCTGTATTCGTAGAGAAATAAGAGGGTTCGAGGGTAAGCAGATGTTGAAAAATCTTTTGCTTGAGGTCAAATTCCACCCGACGCCCCACCCCGAAGATGAAGATACGCGACGCCATGCGAATCCCCCACATCAAGGATGCCAGGATAAAGATCAGTCCGACTAACCGCAACACGTGATCGAACGAGAAGGCGATGCGGAGTTCCTCAATACTATCCCGAATCAAGAGGGGAATATAGACTCCCACCGCATTGACAATCAGCAGAGCCAGGATGCCTAATGATACCTGAGTGGTATGAGGGCGCAGATAGCCCCATAATTTTTGGATACGAGAATTAGCCATGTAACAAATCCTAACAAGTTTTCGCCACCGACAATGGCTGATTTCTCGCGTTCAGGTACCCAAAATAATCATTAGGGGCCACAGGATGAGTCCGAATAGGGCTAAGAAAGAAAGACTAAAGGTAATCGCCACACAGAGAATTGAAGACAACCAGCTTAACTGATGCACCCGATGGATAGCGATCGCCAGAGTCCCAAACACGCCAACGGTAATCGCCACAGAGAACACAGCGCCCAGGGTTTGAGACCATTGACTCGCCGCGATCGCAACTCCTGTGAGGAGTAGGGGCCACAAGCCTTGCGCGATCGCACTCAAACTGTCTCTACCATTCCCTTGTCCCCCGAACAATTGAGTCACCAGGTTCAGGGATGCTCCCAGCCAATACCAACCCAGCGATCCAGCAAACAGGAACAGCACACCAAAGCCGATGATACCCCCCACACCCAATCCCGCCGCACCTGCGGCGTTTAGCGCCATTATCAGTACCACCAATAACCCAATGACAATGGCGGTTTGAATCGGAGAGCGAATTTCTGAAGCGGGGCGGAAAATAGCCGTATAAAAGGAATCCAGCATAACGAGTAATCACAGTTAGCGGTCACAATCAATAGAGACGTTCCGCCGGAACGTCTGTACAACGTCAAAAATGGACTATTCCATCACCATTAACGGTAATTTGTTCCAGTCAATCCGTTGACGAATCCTTTGATACCCTGGAATCAACTGCTGCCAAAACGACGAGAACAACAGATCAAACGGTTGTTGCAAAAATCCTGAGGTATAGTTGCGGACTTTTGGTTCGCCTTGGATATTTGCTAACTCCGCCGTTTTTTGCAACGCATCATAGGAGTTCCCCAAGGAATCGACTAAGTTAAGTTCCTTAGCGCGTCTCCCGGTGAAAACTCGCCCATCTGCCAGGGGTTTTAACTGGTTCATCGAGATGTCCCGTGCCGCGACAATGGCATCCAGGAATTGTTGATAGGAGTCCATAACAATCCCTGCTACAATTTGCCGTTCGTCTGATGTTGTCTCTCGAAACGGAGAGAGTATATCTTTATATTCACCGCTTTTAATATTATCGGTTTGCACGCCAATATTATCCAACAAGGGTGACACGTTTTGGGTGCGAACAATTACACCAATTGAACCTGTTACCGATGCCGGATTGGCGACAATATGATGGGCAGCACTGGCGACATAATAAGCACCAGACGCGGCAACGTCACCCATACTGGCAACAATTTTAATATCAGTGTCTTCACGGGTTCGCATCAGCTCATTGTAAATCGCTTGCGATGCTGCCGGAGTTCCACCTGGACTATTAATATGTAGTAAAATTGCCTTAACCTGATCCTGGCGAGCTTGGCGAATCGCTTTAATCAACGCATTAGAATTTGAGGTATCGGTCGTAGCAAATGGCGTGGTTGTCGGTTGGTCGCTGATTAGACCATAGACTTCTAGCAGAGCCACATCTGCCTGACCCCTGGTACGAATACCTGTGCCAGAACCTACCTGTTCAGGACGAGGAGTGCCGCCTCCTAGCCAATTCCCCAATGCCACCACGACGCAAATAATAATCAACACTAAGGCAAGAATTCGATCCTGGCGCACGAGTAGTTCCTCGGAAAATACTTCACTGAATATTAGGAGTTTACCGTTATCATCCGCCAAGCTGATTTATAAAAAATCTATCAGGCGGTAGAAATTAACTACTAATTGTTCAAAGTTGATTGCTAATTGGGAAAATTTATAGAAGAAACGATTAATATCTCTATCTTTTGATAGTCGCCCAAAATCCAAGAGATAGTCCAGCATAGGCGAAACTCCCTGGAGGACGATAGGATGAAATCGCTGCGAATGACCATTAAACGAATTCTCCTATTTCTAATCGGTTTGGTATTGCTGGGAGGGCTATTTGGACTCTCACCCGTCTGGTCAATGACGATGCAAAGTGGAGAAGAGATCGTTATTGGTGTCAATGAGTTGATTGAGGATGACTTATACTTAGCTGGAAACCAAATTACGATTAACGGTACAGTCAACGGAGATGTCGTTGGGGCAGGTCGCCAAATTACAGTCAACGGCACAGTTACAGGCGATTTAATTGCGGCGGGTCAAGCCGTGGTGATTAACGGTACAGTCCAGGATGATGTCCGCATAGCGGGTCAAGTATTGCAATTGGGAACCGAGGCTGAAATTGCCGATGATGTGGTCGCCGCAGGCTTCAGTCTGGAGATTAAACCAGGTAGCACTATTGGGGGAAGTTTATCTTATGGTGGAGCGCAAGCGCTATTGGCTGGAACCCTTGCAGAACGGATGACGGGGGGTATGGCAGCTTTAGAATTGAGTGGTACCGTTGGCGGTGATGTGCAGGTTGCAGTGGGTGATGGTTCTTTTAACCCTACCTTTGTCCGTCAAACCCCTGTACCCATTCCTGAGGTTCCAGGGGGGCTAACGGTAACGGATTCGGCTCAAATTGAGGGTCAGCTTCGCTATCAATCCCCCACCGATGCTGATATCAGTCCGCAAGCAACAATAGCTGAGGGTATTGCTCGACAAGAGATAGAAACAGCACCACCTCCACCCTTAACCGCAAGGATATGGAATCGAGTGCAGCGTTGGTTAGCATTACTGCTGGTTGGCTTATTGCTGTTTGCGATTGTACCCAATTGGACAAATCAATTAGCCCATACTGTTGCATCCAAACCCTTAGCGAGTGCGGGTTGGGGGATTCTGGTTGTTGTGAGTGTGGGAGTCTTCGCGATCGCCATTCCGGTGGTTAGCTTGATACTAATGTTCGTCTTGGGCTGGATTATCCCAAAATTAGTGCCACTGGTTCTCGGTTTAGGACTGTTGACTTACACTGTACTCGTGGCTAGCTTTTGGCTGTTTGTCATCTACGTTCCCCAAATTGTGATTAGTCGTTTGGGCGGGCGCTGGGTACTGCGAGTGAGTCGGATTGAAACCAAGGGGCAAATTTTACCCTTAGGGATGGGATTGCTGATTTTTGTCATCTTAACCACTATCCCCGTTTTCGGTGCCCTGGTGAGTGCGATCGCTGTATTGTTAGGTTTAGGAGCAGTTGGTATTTGGGGGAGAACTCAGCTTTTTTCCAGTCATTGATACCAAATTGCAGTTTTGCGCTGCCAACTGTGTCACTGTCTCGTTTTATCCCAAGTGCGGGGAGAAAAGGCAAATGACCAATAACACTAGAATTCCCTGTTCCCTGTTCCCTGTTGCCTGTTCCCTGTTCCCTCAAAGATCAAGAAACCACCTGATAATTAAAACTCAAGGTTGCCCAAGCATTCACATCCAATGCATACACATCAGAACCGATACCCAACTTATCGGGAGTAATGTTACTCGCCTGATGCAAGTCTTGTAGAATCGCCCGTGTGACTTCCAGGGGATTAAACAAATCGCCCACTCGTTCTCCCTCTCCCTTGGGACGCATGGCTGCTTCTAATGCCGCGATCGCACCTTTGAACGGAGAAGGGCTGCAAATCAGTTGAATTTCCGCCACACCCACCGGACCGGGAACCATCCAATTAAAGGATGCCGAGGGTTGGGGCAGAATCAGAGTTTCCCCAGGTTTGATCGCACCACTAATCAGCGGTGGATTTTGCTCTGACTCCAATCCTTCCGGGGAAGGGAGTTGTTGATAAAACGCGATCGCACCGCCGCTACTTTCCAAACCCAACACCATGAAATACAAAGGGCGATCGCTATAATTTTCTACGCGATACTGCACCCGACTACCAATGGGTAACTTGGGCATTGTTGCTGATCCCACCGAGGGCGATGTCTTACTCGCATTGTTCTTCGTTTTATTGGTAGCGAACCTCCCAGACGTGCGCCAGGTTTCCCGTTGGATAATTGTCTTGGTTTCCGGGGCAATCATTTCCAGCGATGCCCGAATCCCCAGGCGCGATGACCCTTCATTCGCGGTCAACCGCAGCCATTTCATTGCCAATAAGGTTTTAAATTTGGGATTTAAGCGATTCACTGCTGATTTAACTGCCTCCGCCTCCTCGCCTAGACTATTGGGAATTGGGTTCCGGGCAAGGGAAAAGAGTCCATAGCCTCCTTTAAACTTCGGTTCTGATGTTTCTGTTGCCTGTTTTTTTCCTCTGCCAAACAAATAATCTGTTGCTTGTTCCCCAGCAACGACAACGGATGACACCGAAGGAATACTCGCAAAGGCACTGGTTGCATCCACCCGTTCAATGCGTTCCAAGTGAGTATCCAGGGCGATCGTTAAACCCATATTTCGGGGTAATACTCTAATCCGTTCGCGTACCAGTTGACCCACTTGCGGTTGCACTTTTTCCCCACCATTGCCACTTAGTATACGTGCCTTGGCGGTTAACCCGTCTTTGGATCGCAGTTGGAGTTGAACGGATTTAGGGACAGGTTGGGCGGGGTTATCCGTAGCTGATGAATTTTCGGGCGGCGACAGCGGTAAACTCAGCGATTCATCGAGCAACTCTAGAACCGAATTGGGACTATAATACTCCAGCACAGGTGCCGGTAATCCCGCTAACCATAGCTGTGCCACTTTGCCATTCTCTTCAATCCCCGTGACAACTCCATCTGCTCCCAAGGGAGGATTGGGGGATAAGTAATAGGCAAGCAAGGAATTTTGGCTCTTTTGACCCCTTAACTGAGGCTGTTGATCATTACCCGCGAATTGATTAATCATCCCAGTGGTGCGACTGACGCTAATCTGAACGCTGGTTGCAGCCGTGGCTTGCCATAGATGCTGAGTTAGAGCATAAGTAAATAAACCCGCACTAAAGCCATTCCACTGCGCCTCGGTTGCGGGTTGAGACGAACCCGCCGCCGTTAACACCAATCCTGGCATTTGCATGGATTTATCTAATGGTTTCCAGGGTTTGGATGAGGCTTTGAGCCGCTGCACGAGTTGTTCTCGAAACGCCAGTTCATCGGGATTAGGCGCTAGGGCGGGTTGGCGGGAAGAAGAGCGTACTTTTAGACTGCCTTTGAGGATATTCACCGCTTGTGTATGACTGGTATCAAGGACTGTTGTCACCTGATCCGTGGCTAGCGATCGCAACAGCAATGCCAAGGTTTCGGCTAAAAAATCATTAGCAGCGGGTTCGCCTTTTGTGGGTAAAATCCCATCAACGGGTACAAAACTGTTTTGCCAGCGTACCGCCGAGGCTACGGTTTCATCTTGCTGAGGCATCTGCACTTGGCTACCGTAACCACTAAAGTGGAAGACAACCACATCACCCGCCTCGGCTTGCTTGGTTAAATGTTCAATAAACGTGGTTTCAATCGTCTCGCGAGTGGCTTGGCTATTCGTCAGCGTCACGATATCGTTCGCCTGGAACCCAAACCGATGAATTAACAGTTCTCGTTGCAACTCTACATCCGTTACGCACCCCGCCAAAGCTGTCGTGCGCGGATACTCATTGATCCCCACCAGAAGTGCCAACTTACGTCCACCGGGTTGTGCCAGCACCTGAAAATAACGCTCCAACAAAGGCACGGCTAAACTTTTATCACTAAGGAGTGATAGTACCGTTTCACTGACTCCCAGTGCCGCTAGACCCCAGCCAGCTTTTTGCAGGAAAGTCCGCCGATTCAGTCCCATATTAGCCATCTACGCTGTTAATCTCAGCTATCAGCCTACCAGGAATAGGTTAGCGCGTTGTTATAAAGTTTTGAGTTTTGATCCTTCGCTTCGGAAAGAGGGCATAGTGTTTAGGGACGGGTTTTACCGATAACGTTTAGGAGAAAACCCTAATTTCACTCAACCCGCCCTGGCTGCATCCCCCATCTCCTCCATCTCCCCTATCTCCCCTATCTCCCCCATCTCCCCTATCTCCCCCAGCTTCTCCTGCTCAGATCTGTGGCGTCTTTCCCGACGACTGCTCCGAGTTGAGATTTAGAAAGAGGCGAATACAGTGAGCCACTTTTTTGTAGTCCCAGAATGGATCAGCATCAGGAGTGATAGCAAGATGCTTACCCGAATTCAAAACCAGAGCCACTCGCTCTATCTGGCGATCTTTGGCATCTCTAATCGTTTCTATCGTCACATCAACAATCTCGGCAAGAGGGAGTTCTATCGTTGTACCCCTGAGCAAACCCCGTTGCTTGAGCATCATGCGATCGCGCACTTTATCAAAGCTCAAGGTAACGACTTTCCCTTTACGCACCGCCACGAACAACCCCACGCCGATTAATAAACTGCCAAACAGATAACCAAACCAGCGATCGTCTTGCTGCACGTTCAGGGATACCTGGTCTTGATTCATAATAAAGGTATTAATTTGGGAAGCAATCGATTCTTGCTGATTACTATCGGAACTATAATCCGACGTTAAGGGAATTGCTCCGCTCCCCGTTATGAGGACAACCCGATAAGTATCATCACTCTCATTCCTGGGATTGATCTCAATGCTGGCATCTCGTAAACTGTCTAAAGGAATAGTTCTAACCTCTGCTCCGACCAACCTGGAGTTAACCAATTCACAACTGCCCGTTTGTCCAGTTCGCTGACAGGTTAGGGCTGACCCGCCTTGAAAGGCAATTACCCCTAGCCCAACGGCGGCGAGAATACTACTCAAAAGCCACAGCAACAGAGGTCGATGGCGGATGGTCAGCTTGATGCGATTGTATTCTACGATATCCATTCGTTGTTTGCCTTTACCCTGAATTAGCCAATGATCCGACTAATTTTTCTTTAGATAACGTCTAGGATATCTTGACTACAGATATTTAAAGTTAAAACAAAATAAATCTTAATTGTTGACTTGTTTCCGAAAACAAAGAATAAGTCAGCCGGGTTTTAGTTTTTTATCTATACTTCATTTTTGATAAATAGGATAATTATTAATTAATAATTATTTAATAAATCCGCTGATAAGTACCGAGACATCAATTTTGTTAATTGAGTTAAAGATTTTCAACACGCCCAGGTTCCTTGTTTTTGTTTCCTGTTACATCATGCCTGCCTAAGTCGGTTGGGGGAAAAAGCCCAAACTACATTAAGTTCTGTAAATAGTCCTCAAACCCTCACATAAGACATAAGACATAAGACAAATTGCCCTTGTGTCAGAATAAGGTAACGTCTTGGATTTACAGGTAATGGCTTGGATAACGGGACAGACGTTACAAAATAGCAAGTACACGATACAACAGGAATTAGGACGAGGGCGTTGTGCGATTACCTATCGGGTTCAGGATGATACCGGAAAGGATTTTGTCGTCAAAACCCTCAATCAGGATATTCTCAGTCAACTTCCGGATGCAGAACGAACCAGCATCGAGTCAAAATTTTGTGATGAGGCGCTGAAGCTGGAACGCTGCAAGCATCCTCATATTGTCCGAGTTTACCGCACGTTTAAAGAGGGGCAAGTTTTTTGTATTTTGATGGAGTATATTGCCGGGATTAAACTCTCTGACTTGACGCTACCCATACCCCCAAAGGAAGCCTTAGTTTATATCCAGCAGGTGGGTGAAGCGTTAATTGAGGTGCATCAACAGGGATTGCTGCATCGGGATGTGAAGCCAGAGAATATTATGGTACGCGCTGGAAAGCAGCAGGCGGTGCTGATTGATTTTGATTTAGCAGGGGAATTTAATAATCCGTTAACTTCTCGTTGGAAAGATAAACAATTCGCTCCGGTGGAGTTAAGTTCAACGAACCGAAAACAGGGGGCGTATACGGATGTTTATTCTTTAGCCGCAACCTTATACGTTTTGCTGACGGGGAAATTACCTGCAACGGCGTTAGATCGTTTGGATGATAGTGCTGAGTTAGTTGAACCGAAGACGCTAAAATTTGATATTTCTGAGCGGGTAAATCAGGCGATTGTCCAGGGTATGAAATTGGAATATGGCGATCGCCCGCAAACAATGGAGGAGTGGTTAGCGTTATTGGGAATCAGGCGGGGGATAAGGGTTCCTGGATTTCCGCAAACGAAGGCAGAATGGGTGAAGGTGGGGAAAATAGTGGGGGGAATTCTGGGAATAGCCGCTGCCATTGCTGGAATTATATCAATGACGGTTGATATTGGGGTTTGGTCTCCGGATTCTTCTTCTCCCTCACCAGAGAAAACCAAATGAAGGGAAACCCACCTCATCCCCAACATGACAAGGAGAGGTATAAACCTTCCGGTGGAACGTCTGGGAACAAGAATGATTAAAATTCTATAAAAATTATTGATTTTAATAACAATGACTTGAAAAAAGCACCAATTCGATTAAACTGAAGCTCTTAAACATTATTTGTCTGTAAAATTGGTAACCGATGACATCAATCCCGTCGAAAATTTCCGAATTTGAAATTGTCCCCATCGAAGAATTTAGCCAAGAGAAAGCCGTTTGGGGGTACTACGTCAATAGTACAGCACCGATTAATGCTGAAGATCTGGTTCAAAAAGTTAATCAGAAGGAAAATCCCTTAACCCAACAGCGACTCCGAGAAATTGCTGACTATCTTGTCAACAGCGAAAATCCGCAAATCGTAATTTCGGTTCATGGCTATGGAACACGACGCTCTGAGGCGCAAAAACGATACCGGAAAATTTACAAGTATGTTACAGAGAATTGCGAACCGGAAAAACCGAACGAGACTGTTTTTATTGGATACCGTTGGCCCGCCGAGAACCCAACGAAAGATGATCCCCAACCCCCTAGTAATAAACCGACGACTATTGGTGACAAGTTAAATTATGCCTTCCAGTCACTGCCAACACTTCTAACTATTGTCTTAAGCTTTGGGCTAATTCTGGGAGTCATTACGGCTTTTTTAATCATTGCTAGACCTTTTTTAGTTGGTCACGCGACGGCTCAATTCATCACCTTAGCTTTAGTTGCCATCGTTTCCTTTTTTGGTACTAAAGCTATTTTGAAGAAAACCGATTTACAGGATTTACTGCCTCGGTTACCGATTTACATTCTCTTAGGTGGATTACTCATCGGTGGACTGGGAATTTTTCTACCTTTGCAACTTAATGGGATAGTTAATGGGTTATTCGTCATTCTGTTAATCCTATTTATCCTGTCAGTGGGAATAATCCTGGCGTTACTAGCACTCAGGCTATCGACGTATCTACGCGATCGCAACCGGGCGATGAACTATGGTGTTGTGGATTTAGTGGAATTAATCCGGCAAATTGACCAAGCTGTAATCGAATGCCGACAAAGCGAAGATATCCGAATCAAGTTGAATTTTTTGGGTCACAGTATGGGCTGTTTTGTGGTAACCAATGTGGTGCGAATTCTTTCCGATGTCTTCGATACAGAATCTATTAACAAACAACCCTCTAACTATATTGGTCGCGTTTTTAGTTTGGGTCGATTAATTCTGGTAGCTCCCGATATCTCCATTGACTCGATTATGCCTGTTCGTTCAAACTTCTTGCGATCGGCGTTACGTCGTTGCGAAGAGGCATATTTGTTTAGTAATGAAGGCGATTTAGCCCTGCGACTGGCATCAACGGCAGTGAATTACATCAGTTTTCCCGCCAGAACTCGTTTTCGCGGTTACCGATTGGGAAATTTAACAGTGCAACGATTTGCTGATGAATATGACTATCGCAATCAACGTCTGACTGAGAAGGATTACGGCATTGTGAACAATAAAAATGGTCAAATTGAATCGCCGTATTGTTGTCTAGAAATTCGGGCGTCTAATCGGGAACATCAACAACTCGATGAACTGGTTCCAGTGGGTCAGGTTGACAAGGAAATTGTGAAGGGTTCTGATGTCTCAACTATCAATTTACAAGACGTGCGAGTTGCGGATCGGTTTACCTATTTTGATTGCACGGATTATTGTGATTTTACTGACTCAGAACCTAATATAGCAACAGGTGTGGTTAGCCAGTCTTTGAAAAAATCGGCATTAGTGGTGTTTGATTACTTGCGGTTGAGTATTGCTTATTTTGTCAAAGGGGAAATTAATACCCATGGCGGTTTCTTTTATGGCAACTTGAGTCAGCAACTTATGTATGAGCTGGCTTTTCTCGGCTTTCAAGGCTTGTTGGATAACTTAAAACAGGGGAAGAACCGAGATGAGCAAATCCAGGAGTTATCTCAACGGTGTTGTGAGAAGTATATTCAGGTGGTTATTGCTCCAGAGCGGGTTTGTGTGTAAGCGTTCGCGCATCGTTTCCAAAGGGTAGCGCAATGCACCAATGGCATAATATAAGCTTGATTCATGTAAGTTATTAACCACATCCATTAGCAAAATAGTATATTTGTTATCGGTTGATATTTACTCAAGCTTTGTGATTGGTGGGTTACGGCGGATATCAAATTAAAGGGTTGATTGTGAGATGGTATGACCGCCTAACCCACCCTACTGAGACTTATTTTTTTAGAATTGTAGGGGCGGGTTTAGGAGATACAATCAGCCATTCAGAAATAACTGAACAACAAAACCCGCCCTATCTCACCGCTAACTGACAACTGCCTTAATTCAGCAGTCGCCAGGGTAATTGGGACATCAAATACATTCAGAAATTAATCAAAGTCCCCCTTAAAAAGGGGGATTTAGGGGGATCTAAACGTTAGGATGAAAGTCAGATGAAAACTGTTTCCTGTTCCCCGTTCCCTGTTCCCTAATTAGACATTACAACGCTTCATCCAGGGCTTCAGCTTCTTCCTCAGAACCCGATAAAGGAACTAACGCCACCGCTGCGATCGCATCCTCTTCATCTAAGCGCTGAACTCGTATCCCTGTCGCCATTCGGGATTGGGGGGAAATGGCATTTAAGGCTTGGCGAATGATAATTCCTCGCATGGTTACCATCATCAACTCATCTCCTTCATTCACCACCCGCAATGCAGCGAGTTTATCTTTCTTATGGCGGAACTTAATTGCCACTAATCCCATTCCTGCCCGATTTTGCAGCCGGAATTGAGACACTGGCACTCGCTTACCTAAACCGCCTGTGGTAACTACCAAAACCCAGGGTCCTTCGCCTGGGGTTTCATTGATTTCTTCCCCATTCACTTCATCACTGATATCCTCTTCCGTTTCCACCTCTTCACTGTTAGCTGTAGCCACCAGCCTCTCGACAACTTGAGCCGGGAGAATATCCATACTGATCAACTCATCCTTGGAGCGCAGTTTCATCGCCTTCACCCCTCGTGTCGCCCGACCTAGGGGACGCAGTTGATCGTGATCGGCTTTAAAATGAATTGCCATGCCCTGACTGGAACCCACGATAATACTATCTTCGGCTCGGCATAGACGCACCCAGCGCAGTTGATCGCCTTCACCCAGAGAAATGGCAATTAAACCATTTGCCCGGATATTACTAAAGGCATCCAACGCCGTTTTTTTGATATACCCTTTACGAGTTAACATCACCAAATAGACATCATCGGTGAACTCGGAAACAGGTACAACCGAGGTAATTTTTTCATCGTGGGGAATCGGTAGCATCTGCACGATGGGAACCCCTCTGGCAGTACGAGATGCGGCGGGGATTTGGTAGGCGCGTAGGGAATAAACCACACCGCGATCGCTAAAAAAGAGTAGGCTGTCGTGATCACAGCAGGTGAGGAAATGCTCAACCCCGTCATCTTCCTTCATCCGGGCAGCCGCTTTGCCCCGTGTTGCCCGGGCTTGGGCAGCAAAGGAGTGAATCGGCATCCGTTTGATATACCCTTGTTCGGTGACTAAAATCACCGCTTTTTCATTGGCGATTAAGTCAATATCATCCAGTTCCCCTTCCACCTCTTGAATCACCGTGCGGCGCGGTGTATCGTGGGTGGTTTTAATCTGGATGGCTTCGGTTTCAATAATTTCCAGAATCCGCTGTCGATTTGCCAGAATGTCTTGCAGATCGGCAATGCGAACTTGTAACTCTTCGTGTTCCGCTTGAATTTTCTGGGCTTCTAATGCCGTCAACCGTCGCAGTTGCATTTGCAAAATGGCATCAGCTTGGGCTTCGGACAGTCCAAATTGCTCGATTAATTGACTCTTGGCAGTGGCGGTATCATTAGCAGCGCGAATGACGGCAATTACCGCATCTAGGTTATCCAGGGCAATGAGTAACCCTTGCAATAGATGATCCCGTTCCTCCGCTTTGCGGAGTTCGTATTGAGTGCGTCGGGTAATTGTTTCGACACGGAAATCCAGGAAGACTTCAAGGAACTGCTTGATTGTCAAAAGTTGGGGTTCATTCCCAACTAATGCCAACATATTGGCACCAAAATTCGTTTGTAGGGGAGTTTGTTTGTAGAGATTGTTAAGAACGACACGGGGATAGGCATCACGCTTCAGTTCAATCACCACCCGCATTCCCCGGCGATCGCTTTCGTCGCGAATATCGGAAATGCCTTCAATGCGCTTATCATTCACCATTTCGGCAATTTTTTCAATCAGTGCCGCCTTATTGGTTTGGTAGGGCAATTCGGTGACAATAATCGCTTCTTTATCCGGGCGTCCCCGGTGTTCAATGGTTTCAACTTGCGCCACACCCCGCATGGTGATGGAACCGCGCCCGGTAGTGTAGGCGTCTTTGATGCCGGATCTGCCCAGGATTTGACCGCCAGTGGGAAAGTCTGGGGCGGGAATATACCGCATCAATTCTTTCTCGGTGATTTCTGGGTTATGGATGAGGGCAACTAAGCCATCTACCAATTCCCCCAGATTATGGGGCGGGATATTGGTTGCCATCCCCACAGCAATACCCGATGATCCATTCAGGAGTAACTGAGGAACCCGGGCGGGGAGAACGATCGGTTCTTGTTGTGATCCATCGAAGTTATCCAGGAAATCGACGGTTTCTGACTCAATATCCCGGAGTAGGGAGTCTGTGGCTAAGGATTGCAAGCGGCATTCTGTGTAACGCATTGCCGCTGGGGGGTCATTATCCACCGACCCAAAGTTACCATGTCCGTTAATGAGGGGCGATCGCATGGAGAAATCCTGTGCCATGCGAACTAAGGCATCATACACCGCTGTATCGCCGTGGGGGTGATATTTACCCAAGACTTCACCCACAACACGGGCGCATTTACGGAAGGGGCGATCAGGCGTGAGTCCCAGTTCATGCATCGCATAGAGAATCCGCCGATGTACTGGCTTGAGTCCATCCCTCGCATCGGGTAGCGCCCGACCCACGATGACGCTCATGGCATATTCTAGGTATGACCTAGACATTTCGCTGCGAAGATTTGTCGGGACAATCCGCTCTTGGGAGGTACTCATAGAACGAAAAACTCCATAAAAATTCAGGATTTAGGCAAAAAAAGCGCAAAAAGTGAGCTAAACCGCCATGTTTAACCCAAATAGTTGCTAAAATGTGCCACTTTCTTTTAATATTTTAACACAAGTTTACCCGGACTCGGAGTCAGGGAAAGCCTTATTGGGATAAGGGATAGAGGGGGTTTTTCGGGGAGTGCGATCGCCTAGAGTCCAAATGAGCAGTTACTCACTACTGACTTATGAGCGGTTTTGAGATAGTTTAGAGTTACGTTACCGAGTGCCGGATAGCGTACAGGGGGAACCCGTACACAAGCCAGCCCGACAGAAACCGACAAATCTTGTCCACGAGGAATCGGGTTAAAGGTAACGGCTGATTGATAGTAGGCGATCGGTTAGGCTTTCCGCCTTGCTAAACGCCCTGTAATTACCCGAAACAAGGAAACAGGAACCATGGAAGTAGCCATTGCAATAATCGCATTTTGCATCATTGCAACTTTAGTAGCGCCAGGACTGCTGTCTCGGAATCTGACGATTGCGTTGCTTGGCTTTGCTGTCTTGTATCTAGTCAGACCAAATCTACTGACCACAGAGCAAGCTCTGGCGATTATTGTTTTCGGTATTCTTTTTATGTTGGTTATCCCTGATCTGGGGAAAAAATAGTGAGTATTATCAACAGGATGGTTAGGGGCGCACAGAGGTGCGCCCTTAAAGATTTGATATCTAAATAATTAAACCTTGATTACGGATTTTTCAAGTAAAGCCGTTGATCCAGGCAATCAACAATTGCTATGGCTAACTCGTGCATTACCTCTATGGCAGCATCTTCATACTTTTTGTATTCGTTCAGATCTTTTATGATCATTTTTTGACCATGAGCAATTTCATTTCTTCTCCTAACCAACCCTTTAAGCTCAATTTCATACTGGTCTACTAAAGTACAACTAAGACATACTTTAAGGGAATTTTCTTTAAATAATTGAGGATAGAGATTTGATTTTGTTTCTAGTTTTACTTGAAAATCCAGATTGTCTTCTAGCATTGTTCTAAAACCTGTCTGACCAAAATTCCAGATACTTTCTGGAGACAAGTCTCCTTTCAATCTCTTAAATTGCTTTTGCAGTGACAGTTTAGCTATTTCATCTTTACAGTTTTTCCTTTTGACACCCGCTTTTTGCAGTTCGTCTAGATATAAATCCCATGCAAACTTACAAAATCCTTCATAATGGGCATAAAGCATTGCCCATAGGGCGCGAAGAAGCGCTCTGTATCTATCAGAATCTTTGGAAGCCAGAACTGCTTGTTTTTTCAAAATTGCAAGTTCTGTCAGTCTCCAATCTAGATCCTCTTCTAGTTGCTTTAACCAATTACTCATTTATCAATTCTAAAAGGGCATCTTGAATAACTTTAATTCTTCCTTCTAACTTAAACAGTTTATTAGCTCCTGAACCTGTATTATTTCTGAATTCTTCAGTCTGAACTGTATCTATTATCTTTTGTTTAACTAGCTCGCTTGGAATATTACGAATTTGATCTAGCGCATTAAGAGTACCTACAGTAATGGCTTCATAGTAAGCAGGTGCAAGACCACCAATAGGTTTATCTCCTCTATATTTCACAAATGCCCCTTCCCCAAGAGTATTGCTTAAAAAATTAAATAATTTATTAAAATCATCGTCTTCTTTTTTATAGTCAAAATATATTTGATCAAGTAGAATTTTTTCCATATAATTATCTAGCCAATCTTGTACACTTCCTTTAAATAAATTTCTTGCATTTTTAGTAGCTAGAAATCTCAGAACTAATTCTTCATCTCCTTTTTTTTCTTTCTCTACTTGTGCCAATGTTTCTATACAATTTGTAAAAGCAGAATGAGATGCTTTTTCTTGAATGAAAGAATAAAAACGAATACCATCCTCACCTACCATTCGAGCAGAACAGTTACGAATTTCTTGAGGATCTAGAATCTCTCCACCTGTATTTAAGCGTTTAAACATTGCATATCGTAACATTGACTTACTTTGACGCTTGATAACTACTGTTCTCACAGATGAGCGTTTTATTGTAAGTCTAAGCCTTAACGATAAGTCCTCAAATTTCTTTTCATTAAGTTCTTTGACCAAATCACATCCTTGAAGAGTAAGAGGCTCTAAATTTAAAACGTCAGGGTTTATAAATTGAATAACTGAACTTACTCGTTGTAAACCATCAATTAGCTCGAAAACAGCGTTTTCCCTTTCTATAACAAAAATTTGAGGAATGGGAAGTTCTAAAATAATAGATTCTATGAGGCGAGATCTTTGCTCGTCAGACCATCGAAAAAGACGTTGATATTCTGGCTGAATTATCAGCTCTCCATCAGAATGCAAATTAACGATTTCACCAAAACTGAAATCAAGAGCTTCAGTACGAACTTCACCAATTTTATTGTCTATAATTTCTTCCAGTGAAACCATATTATTCTCCCGTTTAACTAATTATTAGTAGCTAAGTGCGAATACAGACTTATAAAATTAGTACATCATATAATCCCTGTGCGAGATCGGCACCAAGGATTTGTGGTTGCTGGAAGCCCTGCATAATCGCTTGATTGATCAAAGCTTCTTGCTCTTCCCTGCTTACCTGTTGTACGAAACAGCGCAGGATAGCTTCACCAACCATACGGCTAACACTCAAGTTTTGGTTATCGCGTTCTGTACAGTAAGTTGTGTGAATGCAGGCGGGACAACCATCGTGTCCTTGAGGCGGTTGGCACATCATTCGCTCTTCTTCCCCTTGTTCTTGTTGTTGAATTTGAACTTGACGTTCTGCCTCAGCTTCCTCTACAACTCTAATGATTAGTTCATTGTCTTCGGGTAAACACCAACGTTGAGCAAGTTCAGCACGTAATTGTTCAACCGATGTCCAGGTGGAACTTTCCGCTAAATCTATCGGGCAAAGAATAGAACCTAAGAGTTCCTGATAAACGGCTACAGGGTTAGTCCGCAAAGTATTTTCAAAGACTTCTGAAACCCCGGCGCCACCTTCGTAGCGTTCCCAAACCACGACTTCTGGAGGATTATCTGGAGTAGCTTCATTATAGGAGTATTCAAGTTCTTGCTCATTAACACCACTGATAGCCGCGATCGCTCTATGCAATAGGTGAGAGGCTGTATGTAATACTAGCCCCTCATTTAATTCCTTATGGGTTCCGTCAATAACAACTTGTTCGACTTGTTGACGCAAATTATTATCCGGTAATATCTGTTCGACAACGCTAGCTAAATTCCAGGTAATCCCTTTGGTAGGAATGCCATATTGAACAGGTGTGTTATATAGCGCGTCAAAACTGTATGGGTGAACATTAGCGATGTATCTGTAATAACGAACTTCAGCATCCCAAAATACTCGTCGAGCTTCGACGGAAGAGCCTCTGACAATAGTACTACCTCTCATTTGATCGATAATACTCAAGCTTCGTGTAATTGGGCGTGGTTCAACTAAAGCTTCATAACTTCGTTCAACTATAGGTTGAGCATAAAGCTTGACTCGTTGTAATTCTTCATAGCAATTACAACGATTGTGCCGGATATTATGGATCGCGTAGCACCGAGGACAAAAGGCCACGATTTGCTGACCTTGGGAATCACTTTCTAGAAATTTAACATGAACTTTTTTGGGAAATTGTATTCCGCCTCGTGTTACGCCTTCAGAACGCAGACGAATAGTCACAGTTTCTCGATCATCACTCACCCAATCAGGTCTATGTTCAAGGCTGAGTACAGTTAAATAGGAAATATTAGGATTAGGCTGTGAGTCAGGATTAGGGCGATAGCGATATACTGTTTTATAGGGTATAAAGGTTGTTGATAATTCAGTTAGATTTTCTTGATATAAATCAAAATTATATCTTGAACCCAATAGATACCGAGCTTCTATGATAATAGGTTTGACAGTCTGAAAATAGGCATCGGGTATGTAATAGCTGTACTCCTCGATTTGAGACTGATGTCCTTCTGGCGTATCTGATTCATTTAGCCCTAGATGTAAATAAAACATGGCTTGAAGCACAATCTTCAAAACATCGGGAGCCGTATTTAGAATCCTGGGTTCACATAGTCTCTCTAAGGCGCGGAAGAAATCATACAGGCATTCAACGTGATGTAATTCAATTTGCCAAGCCTGTTGTCGGCGTAGAGACTGCCAAGTATCTCTAACTGTTCTTTGAATTCCAGTAATTTGTTCAAGAAGTTCTTGATTTGCTTCATCCGAGTAATATAACTGACCTAACTCACTGTCAAGTCTGCCTAATTGTCGGCGTACATCATCAGCACTCACACCTTGGTGAGACAGAAAACTATTGACAGCATTAATAACGTCCTGCACAGTATCATGTAATTCCTGGGGAGATTCTTCCTGAATTTGCTCTAGTAATTGTTCTAAACTTAAATAATTACCCAATAATTCCTTCTCTCTTTGAATCCAATCTCGAAGAATATGTCTAACACGAGCTTGATCTTGAGCAGAACGGGGAGAACTGTTAAGTTCGGCTAACTGTCGATCATAATAGTGTCGAAGGATATGGCATTGATGCAAAGTTTCCCAGACCCAACGCCAGATTCCAAGGATAGCATTATTACGAGGAGCGTTCTGAAAACACTCACCCATACGTTCTCGCTCTCGCTGAATAAGATTGTGCATTCCGCGCACAACCTGATTCTGTGGATTTAGAGGTAACTCATAACTGCCATTAATCAAACGGTTACGCCGGAAAAAGTAAAACTGAGAGGATGGAGTTGTATCCAATATCATTAACGTATAGGCAATTTCTCCCGATCCTCGTCCGGCTCTTCCTCTCTTTTGGATGAATGAAAAAACTGTGCGAGGGGGTAAGTAGTGAATTGTTGATTTTATCTGCGGATCATCAACACCGACTTCAAGAGTAGGTGTGGCAACAATGATATCTCCATCTCGATAATCATTCTGCTGTTTCGAGGATACGGATACAATTCTTAGAGGAACTTCCCGTAAAGCATCGATTAACTGAAAACATTCCTGATTTCCAAGAATACCTCGCCAGCATTCACCCGCTAAATAAATGGGACATTCACGAGGAGGAGTCCCCGGACAGGTTATATTTCGGAAACGAATAGCATCAGAAATAGTGCGAAATTCCCAGAGACGTTTATTTTCCTCTGCATCCTGAATCTGTGCTGTTAATCTTCCCGCCATATCGAGGGAATCAGAAAAAACAATGGCACGGTTATTAAATGGACTTCATCAAAAATAACACCTGTTAGCTGTCGTAGATAATTTTCAAAATTCGGTTTTGGATTAAGATAAAGGCGATCTAACGATTCGGCAGTCGTGACTAAAATATGAGGACAAGTTCTTGCATGATCATTTTTGGCAAGGGATACGCAAAACTCAGAACCATTTCCACAAGTCGGGTTATCACAATAAAGTAAAGTAACGCCACTGGGTACATTTCTCGAATGGTAACGACTACTCCTGCGATCCCGGTCAACTTTAAGTTGACCTTGATGACAAATTGGACATTGATCGACTATTTTGAATGTACCGTCTTCCTCAAAGATATCCCGATTATCCAGAGTGTCTTTAGCCTCAGCGCAAATTCCACCAAATTGGAAACCAATAATAATTCCCTGCTCAATGGTTTGACTACTCAATAGAGACAGTTGTCCTGTTGTTAGAAATTCTTGCTCGGCACGGTGAACATAACGGAAAATGCGAGCCAACTGATCCTTAAGCAGAGCAACTCGCGGATAAAGGGTAATAAAGCGATGGGGATGCTTAGGATTTTGACGGATTGATTGAGCGATCGCATAAATGAGGGGCATTAAGAATACTTCTGTTTTGCCGCTTCCTGTTGGAGCAACGACAACTATCCCCTCGCGGTTATGAATCGTATTCAATACCCTTTGCCAGCCTTCTACCTGAAATCTGGAAAAGTGGGTAAATGAGTCAGGAGTTAATCTAACAATGTTGCCAATGTCGTCACCTGTAGCTTGAATTGTAGCTCTATCTACATTTCGCGTGGGACGCTGTTTCTCAACAACGGCGGCTCGAATACGCCCTACTACTGGATTTGCTCTTCCATCTGTATCAAAGCGTTGACGTAGATTCTGTAATAGTCGTGCTGCTTCTATTGCTTTAGGAAGCTGAATCCCATTACCCAGATCGGTGAACTCATCTGTGATACCGTTAAGCTCCAGTAGGGGGTGAATGTCTTGATCGTAGTCTGCCCAAATCTCATCTGGATGGGGAACAGCATTTGCCGCATTCAACCTAGCGAAGAGACTCTCAAGCAGAAGACGAATATCACGATAAGACATAGATCACTCAGGTGTGAAGTCTAGATTTGATTATTCCCCACTATCCAAGATAGCGCTAACCCGCTCCACTAACTCAGCTATATTTTCCCGGCGGAAAAACTCCGTCAGTCGGCGAGTCTTGGGTTTAACCGGAAGTACCTGCAAACAGGAAACCTTTTTAGCTGCCTGCTCTAATACAGCACGATAGGCACTACTGGTAGCATAACCGATATAAGCATCATATTTACTGTAACGTTCCAAGAACGTCACTAGACGATTGGTCACCAAGGTAATCTGCTCCCTATTGAAACGCTCTAAGCGAAAGTCATAACCTAGAATCGCGTCTTCCAGCTCGTATTCTTCGGGGACAATACCATAGAGTCCAGAAAGTGTCACTTTTTGAATCAGTTTCGTCTTCTCACCCAAACCTTGTTCAAGGCGTTCAGCAATCAAACGATGGGAACGGGATTTAGAATAGGGCTTACCACCTGAACAAGGGATAATCAGTAACACCCGCTTGTCTTGAGACGGCTGATAACCATTTTTCAGAATATCGAAGTCATCCGGTGTGTAATTCAGAGACACAATCCGTTCATCTCGGTTAGGTTGAGACTTTTGAGGCATCGAGATTAAGGTGCGGGATAACCTATATCTCCTCCTAAATCCTTCTGTAAGTCCAGAATCACCTGGAATCCCTTTTGATCGTCGATTGATAAACCATACGCGGATAGATTTACGCTTTTATTCCAAAGCAGCTTAAAACCACCCGAATCTAGAAATAGAGGAGCTGTATAGTTGGGGGAGGGCGAAACCTCCTGGTTGTAACGTTGTTTTATCCCACGCTTTCGCCACTTTTCTAATTCATGGGGTCGATCACGAATGAAGTCCAAAAAATGAAGAACTTGAGACATCATGGGCAGGTCACGGCGCATCAGACCATAAGATTGGTTTTCTTGGAGTACATACTTCCACAAACCTCCCCCCTTCGCCGTTGTACCTGTCATTAGACTGACTACCGGAAACAGATGTGGCGTAGAGATTTTCCTGTCTATTTGTGAAAGATGTAATTTGCCTATACGACCATGCTTGAATTCTTTTGATGAAAACATATATAAATCAAGAATTATTGATAAGAATAAATCTTACAGCAAAATCTGAAAATATGCTGATTGTATTTGATTTAAATATAAAAATATTATTGTCACATCCAACAGAATTGTTTATCCATAGTTTGGGGCAAGAGTTAAGCTAAATTCCCTCCAAGTATTCTGCTGTTATCTTCTGGCACTCTAAAACCCTCGTTTCTCGCCTCTGGCTAGGATACTCGTAGCCGAGCATTATGGTAGGGACACGACATGTTCCCTACAGATAGTGAGTGGTTTAACGGTAAAGCCTGCGTAAATCCCGGTTGCTTAAGTTGACACGGATGACCGACATGCGCTCTGTGCGCTCTGAATTATTTGTTTGATGGATGTCCTACTCCTAGGCTGGCTGACTCAGATTCATAAAATTGTCGCCAATTTCCTAGACAAAGCTAGGGAATTATTCTATACTGAGCAATTGTGACCAAATTGCCAGTTGCGCGATCGCGACTTACTCGATCGCAACTCAGGTCAACAGAAGCTGTGGTCTTGGATTTATCCAGTCAAACCACCAAGTTGAGATCAGCTCGTTCTACTGTAGAACTCGAGTGAACTCAGATAAAACCGCCATAAGGCACTTGTAGTAGCAGCTTCTGACCTTTGGCACTTGCACTGCGCCTCGTAGGGATACTGAGGAGATAACTCTTTAAGTCCCAGCGTTCCAAGGCGACGCGGTTAGTCAGTAACTAACCCAAATTTCCACAACTAACCAGGCAAGAATTACCCTCAATCGAGGCAATCCCTGTCGATTAGTCAGGAAGATAACCTGCTGAGGCACTAGCGGATTCACTTGTGAATCAACGCCAAATTTGCCTCGCTGTACCGTCTAGAAAGGAGAAGCCCGTGTCTGTCGGTATCCTCGGCACGAAACTCGGCATGACCCAAGTCTTTGACGAGGAAGGACGCGCCCTTCCTGTCACAGTCGTTCAAGCGGGTCCTTGTCGGGTGACTCAAATCAAAACCAAGCAAACGGATGGCTACAGTGCTGTGCAACTGGGCTATCACGAAGTTAAAGAAAAGGCAGTCAATAAGCCAGAAAAGGGGCATTTAGCCAAATCTGAGGCTCCCCCCTTACGTCACCTGCGCGAATATCGTCTCGATAGCACCGACGAATTCCAACTCGGTCAACTCGTCAACGTCGAGATATTTAGTGCGGGTCAACTGGTGGATGTCTCTGGTAATACCATTGGTCGTGGCTTTGCTGGCTATCAAAAACGCCACAACTTTAAGCGCGGACCTATGGCGCATGGTTCAAAAAACCACCGCTTACCGGGTTCCACTGGTGCTGGAACAACGCCCGGTCGTACCTTCCCAGGGAAGAAAATGGCGGGTCGTTATGGCGGTAAACGTCAGACCATTCGCAAACTACAGGTGGTGCGCGTAGACTCAGAGCGAAACCTGCTGATTATTAAAGGGGCAGTTCCCGGTAAGCCAGGAGCGCTTTTAAACATTGCACCCACAAATAAAGTCGGAAAATAGTTATTTAGGGTTCATGGCTGATTGTTGATGCCCACCGATGAATCTTGAACAACCAGACTAAAGACTAAGGACTAAAAACTATGGTCGATTGTATAGTGCGAAACTGGCAAGGGGAAGAAGTGGGACAAGCCACCCTGGAGCTGAAAGTAGCCAAAGAAGATAGTGCGTCTCACATTGTTCATCGAGCATTAGTTCGACAAATGACCAATGCTCGTCAAGGAACCGCATCCACGAAAACCCGCGCCGAAGTTAGAGGCGGCGGACGCAAACCGTGGCGGCAAAAAGGAACAGGTCGCGCTCGGGCGGGTACAAACCGCTCACCCTTGTGGCGCGGAGGGGGCATTATCTTTGGTCCCAAGCCCAGAGACTACAACCTAAAGATGAACCGCAAAGAGCGGCGCTTGGCACTGCGAACCGCATTGCAAAGTCGAGCGGAGGATCTGATTGTCGTCGAAGAGTTTGCCGATCAACTGCCTCGTCCTAAAACCAAAGACTTGATGGAAGCGATCGCCCGTTGGGGAATTGATCCCAATCAAAAAGTCCTTTTGATTTTACCTCAACCCGCACAACAGGTTTATTTGTCTGCCCGTAATGTGCCAAGCATCAAGCTAATTTATGCGGATAGCTTAAATGTCTACGATGTATTGAACGCTGACAAAATTGTCACCACCAATACAGCCCTTGCCAAAATTCAGGAGGTTTACAGTGACTAAATCAACTAACCCCCGCGACCTGGCAGATATGGTGCTGCGCCCAATTGTGACTGAAAAAGCAACGTTGCTTTTAGAAGATAACAAATACGTCTTTGATGTTGTTCCCAAAGCCACTAAACCTGAAATCAAAGCGGCAATAGAAAGCCTTTTTGATGTCAAAGTTACAGGCGTTAACACCTTAATGCCACCGCGCCGAAAGCGTCGCGTCGGCAGATTCATTGGGTACAAGCCCCAATATAAACGGGCAATTGTCACCTTAGCTCCTGAAGACTCCATTACGTTGTTCCCAGACGTATAAATAAAACAAGGTTGATTGTGTAAGGTCGGGTTTCACAACTATCTTTTATTACACAACCCAGATGCAACTCAACCAGCCCCAACCGAGTTTTCAGAGACAAATGACGAATGACGAATGACAAATGACAAATGACAAATGACAAATAAAGGATAGTTTTATGGGAACTCGTAGTTATAGACCGTATACCCCAAGTACCCGTCAGGTTACACTCTCAGACTTTGCGGAGATTACCCGCAGTGAACCAGAAAAATCACTAACCACGTCTAATCACCGTCCCAAAGGTCGCAATAATCGGGGGGTGATCACCAGTCGGCGTCGGGGAGGTGGACACAAGCGCCTCTACCGGATCATCGACTTTCACCGGAACAAGCACAATATTCCGGCTAAAGTAGCATCCATTGAATATGACCCTAACCGGAACGCCCGGATTGCCCTGCTTTACTATCAGGATGGCGAAAAACGCTATATTTTGCATCCGGCTGGTTTAGAAGTAGGCGCTTCTGTGATTTCTGGACCCGATGCTCCGATTGAGGTGGGTAATGCTTTACCTCTAAGCAATATCCCTCTAGGAACCAGCGTGCATAACGTAGAACTGGTACCCGGAAAAGGCGGTCAAATCGTCCGTGCGGCTGGGGTGAGTGCCCAAGTCGTTGCCAAAGAAGGGAAGTATGTCACGCTGAAGCTACCCTCGACGGAAGTTCGCATGGTGCAGCGAAATTGCTATGCCACGATTGGACAGGTTGGGAATAGTGAAGCTCGTAACCTCAGTTTAGGAAAAGCCGGTCGTAGCCGTCGCTTGGGACGCCGTCCTAAAGTCAGAGGAAGCGTCATGAACCCGGTTGATCACCCCCATGGTGGTGGTGAAGGCAGAGCGCCTATTGGTCGATCAGGTCCAGTCACCCCATGGGGTAAACCCACTTTGGGAGCTAAAACTCGGAAGCCGAAAAAACAAAGCACGGCTTTAGTTGTCCGCCGTCGGCGCAAATCCTCGAAGCGAGGACGGGGTGGGCGTCAAGCTTAACGCTTGCATCCAATCACTGACCATTTACCATATTGAGATTATGGGTCGTTCATTAAAAAAAGGTCCATTTATTGCCGACAGTCTTCTGAGTAAGATTGAAGCCTTGAATACTAAAGGCGAAAAGCAGGTAATTAAAACCTGGTCACGCGCCTCAACCATTCTGCCGCAAATGGTGGGTCATACCATCGCCGTTCATAATGGCAGAACCCATGTGCCGGTTTTTATCAATGAGCAGATGGTGGGGCATAAACTGGGCGAATTTGCCCCAACTCGTACCTTTCGCGGTCATTCTAAAAGCGATCGCCGGGCGCGTTAATCGGCACGCACGATGCTGTCCCTTGGAGTTGGCAGCTTTTATCTCGCTCTTGCCTATTAGAGATCACACAAACTATGGCGACGATAGATACAACAGTAGAAACCAAAGCGATCGCACGTTACATTCGCATGTCCCCCTTGAAAGTTAGGCGGGTTCTTGATCAGATTCGCGGACGTTCCTACCGCGAAGCCCTGATTATTCTGGAATTTATGCCGTACCGGGCGTGCGAACCCGTGCTGAAAGTCCTACGATCCGCCGTGGCGAATGCCGAACATAATGCGGGTCTAGATCCAACCAGCTTGGTGATTAGCCATGCTTCGGCTGATATGGGACCCAGCTTTAGGCGCTATCGCCCCAGAGCACAAGGTCGAGCTTATCAGATTCGCAAGCCAACCTGTCATATAACGGTGGCGGTTTCACCCCAAGTTGAGGACTAGTTAATCGTCATCAATGATGCACGATTGACAACGGACAAACATAAAGTAAAGGAAGGTTTCGTGGGACAAAAAATTCATCCAATTGGTTTTCGCTTAGGTGTCACTCAAGAACATCGCTCCCGTTGGTTTGCTGATACCAAGCGTTACCCAGAAGTCCTGCAAGAGGACTACATCATCCGACAATACGTCGAAAAAAATCTGAGTAACGCCGGAATTTCGATGATCCGGATCGAACGCAAAGCCGATCAAATTGATTTAGAAGTTCATACAGCGCGACCTGGTGTCGTGGTTGGTCGTGGCGGTAGTGGCATTGAATCCTTGCGTACAGGTCTCCAAGACCTTTTGGGGAGCAATCGTCAAATTCGCATCAATGTCATTGAAGTCGCCCGGGTGGATGCTGATGCGGAGCTAATTGCTGAGTACATTGCCCAACAGCTCGAACGCCGGGTGTCCTTCCGTCGGGTTGTCCGTCAAGCGATTCAACGGGCGCAACGGGCAGATGTCCAAGGCATCAAAGTGCAAGTGAGTGGTCGCCTGAATGGTGCTGAAATTGCTCGAACAGAGTGGACTCGTGAAGGTCGAGTTCCCCTGCATACCCTGCGAGCGGATATTGATTATTCCTACCGTACCGCTAGCACCATCTACGGGATTCTCGGTGTGAAAGTCTGGATCTTTAAAGGCGAAATCATTCCGTCTACCGAAGAAGTCGCCCCACCCCCCACCGCTCAACCCCGTCGTCGTCAACAACGGCGTCGCCAACAATTTGAAGATCGTTCTAATGAATAGTCTTTTGTCTTTTGCCCTGAAGCAGGTGACAACAGGTAAAGGAGAAACAATCACGACTAACTGATAACGGACAAAAATCACTATGTTAAGTCCTAAACGAACAAAATTCCGCAAACAGCATCGCGGGCGGATGAGAGGTCAAGCGACTCGCGGCAACTCCCTCAATTTTGGGGACTTTGGCTTGCAAGCGACTGAACCGTCCTGGATTACAGCTCGTCAAATTGAAGCCGGTCGTCGAGCCATGACTCGCTATATTCGCCGGGGCGGAAAAATCTGGATTCGCGTGTTTCCAGATAAACCTGTGACCATGCGTCCGGCGGAAACTCGTATGGGTTCCGGGAAAGGGTCCCCTGAATATTGGGTAGCTGTGGTTAAACCTGGTCGAATTCTCTATGAAATCGCTGGTGTTCCCGAACCCCTTGCCCGCGAAGCCATGCGTCTAGCGGCTAACAAATTTCCCATTAAAACAAAGTTCGTTACTCGTGAAGGGGAATAAGTATTATGCCTTTGCCCAAAATAGACGACGCCAGAACCTTAAGTGATCAAGAGTTAGCGGATGAAATTTTAGCTGCCAAGCGTGAGCTATTTGAACTGCGGTTGCAACAAGCCACCCGCCGTTTGGAAAAACCCCATCAGTTTAAGCATCTCAAACATCGCATTGCTCAGATGATGACGATTGCGCGAGAGCGGCAATTGGCAGCCCTGTCTGAAGAGACATCCCAATCCGTGAGCGATTCAGCCACGACTCAACCCGCTCAAGCTGAAGCGGAAGAGGCGGTTAAAGCCGATGAGCAAGAGTCAGTGAGTGAACAGACAACTGAAGTCACCCCTGAATCCTCACCATCTGAGGAAAACAAAGAGGAGTAAACCGCGATGGCAGTTAAAGAACGAGTTGGTTTAGTTGTGAGCAACAAAATGGATAAAACCGTGGTTGTTGCTGTCGAAAACCGATCGCCCCACCCGAAGTACGGCAAAATCGTTGTCAATACCAAGCGATACAAGGCACACGATGAAGAAAATCGCTGCCAAGAAGGCGATCGCGTCCGCATTCAAGAAACCCGACCTCTGAGTCGCACGAAACGCTGGCAGGTTACGGATATTCTCAATAGTGCCTCAATTTAATTAAGGCGTATTAACCCTTCGCCACCCTCGAAGGAACTTGGTTTTGGGTTTTAAATGTTCACGAATCGGTGAGAAACGATAATCGTGAAATCCACTCCGACTTGCCTCATAACTCATAACTCTGAATCAAGAGTACAAATCAGATGATTCAACAACAAACCTATTTAAATGTGGCTGACAATAGCGGTGCGCGTAAAGTAATGTGCATTCGCGTCGTCGGTTCTGGAAATCGACGTTACGGTAGTGTGGGTGATGTGATTATTGCTGTGGTGAAGGATGCGATTCCTAACATGGCAATTAAAAAGTCCGATGTGGTTCGGGCTGTTATTGTCCGCACTCGTAAAGGATTGCGCCGGGAAAGCGGCATGAGTATTCGTTTTGACGATAATGCGGCTGTGATTATTAACCCGGAAGGTAATCCCAGAGGAACTCGTGTATTTGGTCCAGTAGCGCGAGAACTACGGGAAAGAAATTACACGAAAATTGTGTCCTTAGCGCCGGAGGTACTCTGATGGCTAAACCGACAAAAAAAGCGCCAGTGCGTTACAAAATGCACGTCAAAAAAGGCGACACAGTGCAAGTGATTAGTGGTCACGATAAAGGTAAGGTCGGAGAAATTCTGCAAACCTTACCGAAAGACAGTAAGGTTGTCGTCAAAGGCGTGAATATTAAAACCAAACACGTTAAGCCTCAGCAAGAAGGGGAAACAGGTCAAATTGCTACCATTGAATCCCCGATTCACAGTTCCAATGTCATGCTGTATTCGGAAAAGCAAAAAGTGGCAAGTCGTATCTGTTACACCTTGACTGAAGAGGGACGCAAGGTACGAATGCTGAAGAAAACGGGTGAAATCATTGACTAATCTTTTCGTCAAGTCCTTTGGAGTTATCAAAAAAAACAAAGGACGAATGACAAATGACAAAGGACAAATTACCCTGACCAAGCCCAGGGAAAAAGGATAACCACCATGTCTGACCGATTGAAAACACTCTATCAAGACACTATTGTTCCCAAACTTAAAGAACAGTTTGGGTATACAAACATCCATCAAGTCCCGCGTGTGACAAAAATCACCGTCAACCGAGGATTAGGAGAAGCATCTCAAAATGCAAAAGCCCTGGAATCCTCATTGAGTGAACTGGCGATCATTACCGGTCAAAAACCTGTGGTCACCCGTGCCAAAAAAGCGATCGCGGGATTTAAAATTCGTGAAGGAATGCCTGTGGGGGTCATGGTGACCCTGCGATCAGAACGGATGTACTCGTTTTTGGATCGCCTAATTAGCTTAGCCCTGCCGCGAATTCGTGACTTTCGCGGGATCAGCCCTCGCAGTTTCGACGGTCGCGGTAACTACACCTTAGGCATCCGAGAACAACTGATTTTCCCGGAAATAGACTACGACAGTATCGATCAAATTCGTGGCATGGATATTTCAATTATCACCACCGCAAACACCGATGAAGAGGGTCGCGCTTTACTCAAAGAGATGGGAATGCCTTTCCGGGAGAAATAAGCCTGTAAGCATAGGAAGGAACTAATGGCGGCAAACGACACAATTGCAGATATGCTGACCCGCATTCGGAATGCGTGTTTGGTACGGCATCAAACCACAAATGTCCCAGCAACAAAAATGACCCGTGCAATTGCTCAGGTCTTGAAAGAGGAAGGCTTTATTGCCGAGTTTGAAGAAGCTGGGGAAGGCGTCAAAAAATACTTAGTTATTTCGTTGAAATACAAGGGAAAAACGCGCCAACCCATTATCCGAGTCCTGAAACGGGTGAGCAAACCCGGTCTCAGAGTTTACAAAAATCGCAAGGAATTACCGCGAGTTTTGGGTGGTATTGGTATTGCGATTATTTCCACGTCCAGTGGGATCATGACTGACCGGGAAGCCAGACGACAAGGAATCGGTGGTGAAGTGCTGTGTTACATCTGGTAGCACGGCTCAAATCAGCACCTCGGCTCTTTTGAATTCTTTTGCCCGGATAAGGAGTATAAAATCATGTCGCGTATTGGCAAACGCCCGATAACAATTCCCAATAAAGTGACCGTGACCATTGAAGGTCAACAGGTTACCGTCAAAGGACCCAAAGGAGAACTCCAACGAGTTCTACCGAAACAAGTCACCGTTGAACAAGAAGGAGAAACCATCCAAGTGCAGCGGCGGGATGAATCCAAACTTGCCCGTCAGCGCCACGGATTGTCTCGCACCCTAGTTGCCAACATGGTTGAAGGGGTGTCCAAAGGCTTTGAGAGACGTCTAGCCATCCAAGGGGTCGGTTATCGTGCCCAGGTTCAAGGACGTAACTTAATCCTGAATGTCGGATACAGTCAACCCGTGGAAATTGTCCCTCCTGAAGACGTGCAGCTCGCGGTTGAAGGGAATACTAACGTGATTGTTAGCGGGATCAATAAAGAAATCGTCGGCAACACAGCGGCTAAAATTCGTGCGGTGCGTCCCCCTGAAGTTTATAAAGGGAAAGGCATTCGCTATGCCGGTGAAATGATTAGACGTAAAGCTGGTAAAGCAGGTAAGAAGTAACCTTCAACTACCCCACTGTAAAGACGGGTGGGGATTGCCGGAACCACTTCCGGTGAGGCAAGTGTTGAATAGCCCGTTGAGACGGCATTAGTTACGGACGTACAGATGCTTCTCTAGTCTGTACCACTCTAGGCTCTAGTGGTCAGAGCGTTGGGTAAAGCCAAGACACGCTAATGCAGTTGGGCGAAGAGACTAAAACATTTATGGGTTATACCAAATGTCAAACACACGAGTACCAGTAGTAGATCCCCAAGGAAAACCATGAAACTTACTCGTAAAGAATCAGTCCGCCGTAGACATCGGCGCGTGCGTCGGACAGTCCAAGGTAGTGCTGAACGTCCAAGATTAGCCGTCTTTCGGTCAAATCAGCACATTTATGTGCAGGTTATTGATGATCATCAGCAACACACCCTAGCGGCGGCTTCCACTCTAGAACCTGGACTGAAGTCAGAGGTAAAATCAGGTGCAACCTGTGACGCCTCGGTTAAAGTGGGTCAATTAATTGCCCAGCGAGCGTTGGAAAAAGGTATATCTCAGGTTGTTTTTGACCGGGGAGGAAACCTGTACCATGGTCGCGTGAAAGCTTTGGCAGAAGCGGCGCGTGAAGCTGGGTTAGACTTCTAGAAGTAAGTAAAGCACAATTTAAATTATGGCAAATCGTCGCAAAGGTAACCGCGCCAAAGAAAAAGACAGCACATGGCAAGAGCGGGTTATTCAAATCCGTCGAGTCAGCAAGGTGGTCAAAGGCGGTAAAAAATTAAGTTTCCGGGCGATCGTTGTGGTTGGCAATGAGCGCGGTCAGGTAGGCGTTGGTGTGGGTAAAGCCAGTGATGTGATTGGCGCTGTTCGCAAAGGGGTTGTCGATGCCAAAAAACAAGTCATCGATGTTCCGTTAACCAAGTCGAATTCCATTCCTCATCCCTCTAATGGAGCGGCTGTTGGTGCCAAGGTCATGGTAAGACCTGCTGCACCCGGTACAGGTGTAATTGCTGGTGGCGCAGTACGGACGGTGTTGGAATTGGCAGGGGTTCGTAATATCTTAGCCAAGCAACTGGGGTCTAATAATCCCTTAAATAATGCTAGAGCTGCTATCAATGCCCTAGATGCGCTCCGGACATTCAAGGAAGTGGCGCAAGAACGCGGGGTTGAGATTGAGAAGCTCTATGTCTAAAGATAGTGTGTTGAGTTTTGAGTTTTAAATGTAGAGACGTGCCATGGCACGTCTGAGTTTTGAGTTTCACGATCTAAATTATGAGAATCCATACTGTAGCACCCCAAGACGGTGCAAAGAAACGTCGTCGTCGTGTTGGTCGCGGGATTAGCGCCGGTCAAGGAGCTAGCTGTGGCTTTGGCATGCGCGGACAAAAGTCGCGATCGGGTCGGGGTACAAGACCGGGGTTTGAAGGGGGTCAGATGCCTTTGTACCGCCGCTTACCTAAGCTAAAACACTTTACGGTGATTAATCCCAAACATTACACTACGATAAATGTAGGTAAGTTGGCATCGCTCCCTGCCAATACAGAGGTGACGTTACCGTCACTGATGGAAACGGGTATCGTCACCACTAACGACGGACCGCTGAAAATTCTGGGCGACGGGGAGTTGACTGTATCGCTAACTGTTAAAGCTGCTGCCTTCACGGCTAGCGCTCGCCAAAAAATTGAGGCGGCTGGCGGGAGTTGTGAAGTGATTGAGGCGTAACGTTTTAGCGTTGGCGGGTAATGGTGCTGCTGATAGTGTGAGAAAAGTAGAGATACAGTTAGGTCTTGATCTAACCAAGGTCTGTAGGGCGTTTTTGACCGCGCCATCCAGGTTATTGATCTGGAACTCTAATAAGATCCGAAGGGACGCGATTTTAAGTAGCCCCGAAGTATCCTATTAGAATCCCTGTTTATTTATACCAGGGAGAGGTCAACACTGTGTCATCTGGAGGTACCCCTTTATGGTCGTCAGTCGAGACAAAGCTCCAACGGCTCAAGAAACATTTATGCAGATGGCACAAGCTGCCGGTCTTAGAGGTCGGTTGCTTTTGACCATCGGTTTGTTGATCCTAGCCCGGTTTGGTGTCTTTTTACCTGTACCGGGAATTGATCGGGAACAACTTGCCACCGCTATCCAAAGTGGAAACGTTCCCATCGCTGGCATTTTAGATTTTTTCTCTGGGGGAGGGTTCTCGGCTTTAGGGATTTTTGCCCTGGGAATCTTGCCCTATATTAATGCGTCGATTATCTTGCAGTTGCTGACGGCAGCTATTCCTACGCTGGAAAATTTGCAGAAGAATGAAGGGGAAGCTGGACGTCGAAAGATTTCTCAAATTACCCGTTATGTCGCCCTCGGTTGGGCGATATTGCAAAGTGTGGGTTTGGCAATATTTGCCAGCCAATTTGCCACAAATCCCGGAACTCTGTTCTTTGTGGAAACTGTGCTAGCCATCACGGCTGGCTCAATGTTTGTCATGTGGATTTCGGAACTGATTACCGAACGCGGGATTGGTAATGGAGCATCCTTGTTGATTTTTGTCAATATTGTGGCAGTTCTGCCCCGGACATTGGGTCAAACGATTGAATTGGCACAGACGGGGGGGCGAGAAATGGCAGGTAAGGTGGTCATTTTGCTCCTGGTTTTCCTGGTGATGATTGTGGGGATTGTCTTTGTTCAGGAGGGAACACGCCGGATTCCGATTATTTCGGCAAGACGCCAAGTTGGGCGTCGCCTCTATCGGGAACGGACGAGTTATCTGCCGCTACGACTGAACCAAGGTGGGGTAATGCCGATTATCTTTGCCTCAGCCGTTTTGATTCTGCCCACGTCTCTGGCTGGCTTTGCTCGTGGTGGCACGGGGGAAGGCTTTTTAGGGTCGCTCATGCAAGGGGTAAATCAGGTAGCACTGTATATTAGCCCGAATGGTCCGACGCCGTGGCTGTATGTACTGGTTTATCTGGTGTTAATTCTCTTTTTCAGCTATTTCTATGCGTCGTTGATCGTGAATCCGGTTGATATGTCGCAGAATTTGAAGAAAATGGGAGCGAGTATTCCGGGAATTCGTCCAGGTAAAGCCACAAGCGACTATGTTGAGCGAGTGCTGAATCGGTTAACATTTTTGGGTGCCATTTTCCTGGGACTGGTGGCGGTTGTGCCAACGGCTGTCGAAAGTGCGACGGGAGTGACCACGTTTAGAGGGCTAGGCGCTACCTCGTTACTGATTTTGGTCGGTGTGGCAATTGACACGGCGAAACAAGTTCAAACGTATGTGATTTCACAGCGTTACGAGGGTATGGTCAAGCAGTAAAGTTTTGGCTATGTCATTGGTTACTTGTCCTTTGTTCATCGTTGATTAAACCCAAATGGGATGTCTCGATAATTCAAAGCTGGACTTGAGCAGACATCAAATTGACAAAGGACAAAGGACGAATGACAAATGACAAAGGACAAATGACAAATAACCAATGACACGATTAGTTTTTTTAGGACCACCAGGAGCAGGCAAAGGAACGCAAGCTCAGCATATCGCTCAGCTTTATCAGATTCCTCACATATCTACCGGGGATATTCTACGGAGTGCGACCGCCGCATCTACATCCCTCGGACAAAAGGCGCAGTCTTATATGGATGGTGGCGAGTTGGTGCCAGATGAATTGATTCTGGATCTGATTCGCGATCGCCTCAAACAACCTGATACTCAAGGGGGTTGGATTTTGGATGGATTTCCGCGTAATGTTAGCCAAGCGGCTTTTCTGGAGAATCTGCTTCAGGATCTCGATCAGCAGTGCGATTATGCCATTTATTTGGATGTCACCGATGAATCAATCCTGAATCGGTTACTCTGCCGGGGACGCCAAGATGATAATGAGCAGACGATTCGGCGACGCCTAGACGTTTACCGCCAACAGACTGGACCGGTGATTGAGTTTTACCGCGATCGCTCAATCTTACGTGAGATTGATGGGGATAGACCAATGGAGGAGGTTACGGATTCTCTCAAGCAGGTGATGTCGAGTTAAGTCATCCATGCTCAAACCGGAAAACGAACGCCGTCTCACTTTTGAGGGATGTTCTCCTCTAGGGTAAGTCGTTACTATTTCTAAGGCTTCCCTTGATTGGGACAGGCTCTTTGGGGGAGGATTTTGATAACATAAGTTAACATAACACTCCCTGGACAAATCTCTATCTGTGTGGAGGGGAATTAGTGACCAATTGTATTGAGGAACGACAAAATTGGCTAAACAAGACTTAATTGAAATGGAAGGGACGGTAACCGAATCCTTGCCGAACGCCATGTTTCGGGTTGATTTGGATAATGGCTTCAACGTCCTTGCCCATATTTCTGGCAAAATTCGCCGTAACTACATCAAAATCTTACCGGGCGATCGCGTCAAAGTTGAACTGACCCCTTATGACTTGAGCAAGGGGCGAATCACCTACCGACTTCGCAAAAAATAAAAATCGGTAGAGTTGGTTTCGGGAGTTATTTGACGCGAAAACCAAAAAATGATATGATAATGTGCTTGCGTTGTAACTAAAAAAACCATGAAGGTTAGAGCATCCGTCCGCAAAATTTGCGAAAAATGTCGCGTTATTCGACGCCGGGGTCGAGTAATGGTTATTTGTCCAAACCCCAAGCACAAACAACGTCAGGGGTAATCCAGCAGACTCTATAAGACTCATTTGTAGCACAAAACCAGCAAAAGGGAGAAAAATACCGTGGCAAGAATTGCCAGTGTAGACCTACCTCGCGATAAACGAATAGAAATTGGTCTAACCTACATCTACGGAATTGGTCTATCTCGCTCCAAAGAAATTCTTACCAAAACGGGTATTAATCCAGATATCCGCGTCAAGGATTTAAGCGATGCTGACGTAGCCACCCTGCGATCAGTGGTCGAGGGCGACTATCAAGTCGAGGGAGACTTAAGGCGCTGGGAAGCCATGAATATCAAGCGCCTTGTTGATATTGGCACCTATCGCGGGCGTCGTCATCGCCAAGGGTTACCTGTGCGCGGTCAACGCACCCGCACCAATGCCCGTACCCGCCGGGGTAGACGTATTGCCGTTGCCGGGAAGAAAAAAGCACCCGCGAAGAAGTAACACTCTTATTCAGTTCACACCCATCACTAAGATAGCCAACTAAAGCGATATGCCGCGACCAACTAAAAAAACTGGTACAAAAAAGCAGAAACGAAACGTTCCCAATGGAATGGCATTCATCCAGTCCACTTTCAACAATACCATCGTCACCATTTCTGACACGCGAGGTGATGTGGTTTCCTGGGCATCGGCGGGATCAAGTGGGTTTAAGGGAGCTAAGAAAGGCACCCCCTTTGCCGCTCAAACCGCTGCCGATAACGCCGCCCGTCGAGCGATAGACCAAGGAATGCGTCAAATAGAGGTAATGGTTAGCGGTCCGGGTGCAGGTCGAGAAACGGCTATTCGCGCCCTACAAGGGGCAGGACTAGAAATTACCCTAATTCGGGATGTCACGCCAATTCCTCATAATGGTTGCCGTCCCCCGAAACGACGCCGCGTCTAGGATCGGGAAATTGGGAAGGGGAATTGGGGAGGTTAAACCCAGAGTTGGATTGAAAACCTGTAAATCGGTTTACCCCGCATCCGTCTCGACTCGACAACAAAATCAAGTGTCAGCATCGAGCGAATTATGCCAACCACTAATACTTTGCTTAGTGCCACTTGTACCAAATTGTGGGTTAGGCGCAACAAAAATTCAAAAGTACTCGCTTGGTGCTTTTGATGGGTTCCTATGAATTAAAGGAGGGAGGTCACTCCGTGGCGCAGTTTCAGATTGAGTGCGTAGAATCCAAAACACTAAAGAATCAAAGTCAATATAGCAAATTTGTCCTAGAACCTCTAGAACGCGGTCAAGGTACAACAGTTGGCAACGCCCTGAGAAGGGTTCTCCTGTCTAACCTAGAAGGGACAGCAATTACTGCAGTCCGGATTGCTGGAGTCAATCATGAGTTTGCCACGATTGAGGGAATCAGAGAGGATGTCTTAGAAATTCTCCTGAATATGAAGGAAGTCGTCCTCAAAAGTTATACGCCCGGACCCCATATTGGTCGAGTCATGATCACTGGACCCTCAACCGTGCGATCGGCTCAGTTTGACCTACCGTCGGACGTAGAATTTGTTGATCCGGGTCAGTATATCGCCACCCTAGCCGACGGCGCCAAACTGGAAATGGAGTTCCGTATCGAAAGAGGCAAAGGATATCGCTCTGTAGAACGGGGTCGTGATGAAACATCTTCAGTCGATTTCCTGCAACTTGACGCCGTATTCATGCCAGTGACCAAGGTCAACTACAGCGTCGAGGATACTCGGATTGACGGTTCCCTGGAAAAAGACCGCTTAATTTTAGATGTTTGGACCAATGGCAGCGTGTCACCCCAGGAAGCACTGAGTCAAGCCGCTAATATTCTGGTGGATTTATTCAATCCCCTGAAAGATATCGAGCTGAAGCCAGAGCCTGTGGGTCGTCCTGAAGATGAAGATCCAACCAGCCAAATTCCGATTGAAGAACTGCAACTGTCGGTGCGGGCGTATAACTGCCTCAAGCGAGCGCAAATTAACTCCGTTGCTGATTTACTAGATTATAGCCAGGAGGATCTGCTCGAAATCAAGAACTTTGGTCAAAAGTCTGCCGAAGAAGTCATCGATGCCTTGCAAAAACGCTTGGGGATTACATTGCCCCACGAAAAATCGGCTAAACCAACTTAAGGATTGAGACTCAATGGCTAATCGTCAACTCGATTAGCCATTCGATTGAAAAAGTTTTCATTGTTGTGGGATTGTAGAGGAAGAAAAGAAAATGCGTCATCGTCGTCGCGTACCCAAACTGGGAAAACCAGCCGACCAGCGTCGAGCGCTGCTCAGAAGCTTAGCTACGGAGTTGATTCGTCATGGTCGAGTCACCACCACCAAAGCGCGGGCAAAAGCTGTGCGTTCCCAAGTGGAAAAAATGATCACCTTGGCAAAAGATGGCTCCCTAGCCTCTCGCCGTCAAGCCTTGGGTTATATTTACGACAAGCAGTTAGTTCATGCCTTGTTTGAAGGGGTGAATGATCGCTATGGCAATCGTAACGGTGGGTATACTCGCGTACTCAGAACCCTGCGCCGTCGTGGGGACAATGCGGAAATGGCAATTATCGAGCTGGTGTGAACTCAAGTCATGTCCGAGTGCGAGGCTAAGCCAACTCAACGCATTGCTCTGGTGATTCAATACCTGGGTACAAAGTTCTATGGTTGGCAACGACAGCCTCACCATCGCACGGTACAAGCGGATATTGAGCAAGTTCTGTCCACCGTCGAAGGAAAACCTGTAACCTTACACGGGGCGGGGCGTACTGATACAGGAGTTCATGCCGCTGCCCAAGTCGCCCATTTTAATAGCAGCCGTCCGATTCCGGGGGAGCGGTGGATGCCGATGCTCAATAGCCGACTACCGGAGGATATCCTGATTCGGGCATCAGCCCCTGTCCCCGCCAATTGGCATGCTCGCTTTTCGGCGATTTGGCGTCGGTATCGGTACAGTATCTATACAGATGCTTGTCCCAACCTATTTGTGCGACCGTTTAGTTGGCATTACTATCACGCTCCCTTGGATGAACATCGGATTCAGGAAGCACTGAATCCACTGCGGGGCAAACACCACCTAGCAGCGTTCCATCGCGCCAACTCGTCACGGAAGCATTCCTGGGTCACGGTTCAGGACACCCACTGTTACCGGAATGGTTCATTTATTCATATTGAAATTCAGGCGGATGGATTTTTATACGGCATGGTGCGGCTACTCGTCGGCATGCTGGTGGAGGTAGGGCGGGGCAAGCTTGATCCCCAGGAGTTTACTCAACTGTGGGTGAATCAACAACGAGAGCGGATCAAATATTCAGCGCCAGCAAAGGGTCTGTGTTTGTTACGAGTGGGATATCCAAATTCGCCGTTTCCGCCAAAAACGTGGTTTGATACTCAGCCGACGTTTATCTTGCCCACCGAGACGCCCCCTCAATTGTGTTTAGGTTAACTGTTTACCGTTTGAAGTAATCAAAAAAAACTCATGCAAAAAACTTACCTGCCAACTCAGGATTCCTTAGAACAAAATTGGTACGTTATCGATGCCGACGGTCAACGTCTGGGACGATTGGCAACTGAAATTGCCATGATTCTTAGAGGGAAAAATAAACCGACTTATTCCCCACACATGGATACAGGGGACTTCGTGATCGTGGTCAATGCCGAGAAAGTCGTCGTCACCGGAAAAAAAAGCAGTCAGAAACTCTATCGCCGCCATTCCGGTCGTCCAGGTGGGATGAAGACGGAAACCTTTGCCCATTTACAAGCCCGCCTACCAGAACGGATTATTGAAAAGGCGGTGAAAGGGATGCTGCCCAAAAATTCCCTGGGTCGCAAACTTTTTACTAAGCTGAAAGTTTATGGGGGAGCAACCCATCCCCATGACGCTCAAAAACCTCAAACCTTAACCATTGACACCATTCCAGGAGAACAAGACTAATGCAAGCAACAGAACCGATAGAAAATCGCGCTGTTTACTGGGGAACGGGTCGCCGTAAATCCTCAGTTGCCCGGGTGCGCCTAGTTCCAGGGACGGGTCAACTCGTTGTTAACGGGCGTCCCGGCGATGTCTACTTTAATCTCAATCCAGCCTATTTAATGGTGACCAAATCACCATTGGAAACCCTGGGTCTAGAAAATGATTATGACATTTTAGTCAATGCTCACGGCGGTGGGTTGACCGGACAATCCGATGCGATTCGCTTAGGTGTGGCGCGGGCGCTTTGTGAACTTGACCCGGAAAATCGCTCTCCGTTGAAGATGGAAGGATATTTAACCCGCGATCCCCGTGCCAAAGAACGGAAGAAATATGGCTTACATAAAGCCCGCAAAGCTCCCCAATACTCGAAGCGTTAGAATTGGGAGAAGAGAAGACGAATCATCAGGGGTGATTTCGCCCCAAATGACAGAACTAAGCAACGCTTGCTGAGAGAGGATAGTAACTATGCCAAAACCTGATATTCATCCCCAGTGGTATCCAGACGCCAAAGTCTATTGCAACGGAGAAGTTGTGATGACGGTTGGTTCAACCCAGCCGGAAATTCATGTTGATGTGTGGTCGGGAAATCATCCCTTCTACACGGGAACCCAAAAAATTATTGATACGGAAGGTCGTGTGGAACGCTTTATGCGGAAATACGGCATGTTAGAAGGAAATGCCTCGGAGCAGCAATCGTCTAAAGAGAAATAGCGAGGTAGCTTGAAGTGTGTTCGACGGTAGCGGAGCCTAACTCTTAATAGTTAGACTTCGCTCTTCAATGCTTTTTTAGGCTATTTCAATGGAGCGATCGCTTTAACCATGGCGGAAACTTACTTACTTGATAAATTAAAATCGGTTGAACAAACCTTTCACGAATTAACGCGCCGTTTGGCTGATCCAGATATTGCCACTGATCCGGTGGAAGTGCAACGGGTGGCAAAAGCTCGTTCGTCTTTAGAGGAAGTGGTTAGCACCTACGAACTCTGGAAAACCGCCCAGGAGGAACTGACGGGCGCTCGCCAAATCCTCAAGGAAGCCAATGGGGATGGTGAAATGCACGAAATGGCATCCCTGGAAGTTGAGGAACTGCAAACGAAGCTGGAGGAGTTGGAAAAACGCCTGAAAATCCTACTCTTGCCGCGTGATCCGAATGATGATAAGAACATCATGTTGGAGATTCGGGCCGGAACCGGGGGCGACGAAGCCAGTATTTGGGCAGGGGATTTAGTGCGAATGTACTCGCGCTATGCCGAAACTCAGAACTGGCGGGTGAAGCTATTGAGTGAGTCCCCGGCTGATATGGGCGGATTTAAAGAGGCGATTCTGGAAATTCAAGGGGAACAGGTTTATAGCAAGCTGAAATTTGAAGCGGGTGTGCATCGGGTGCAACGAGTCCCGGTGACGGAAGCAGGAGGACGAGTTCATACCTCAACCGCGACTGTGGCGGTAATGCCAGAAGTAGATGATGTGGAAATTGAGGTTGATCCGAAGGATTTAGAAGTTTCCACAGCCCGTTCGGGTGGTGCTGGTGGACAGAATGTGAACAAGGTGGAAACGGCGGTTGATCTGTTCCACAAGCCGACTGGGATTCGCATCTTCTGTACCGAGGAACGTTCTCAACTGCAAAACCGAGAACGGGCATTGCAAATTCTCCGCGCTAAACTGTATGAAATGAAGCTGCGGGAGCAACAGGAAGCGGTAACCTCAATGCGGCGATCGCAGGTGGGGACGGGTTCGCGATCAGAGAAGATTCGCACCTATAACTATAAGGATAATCGGGTGACGGATCATCGCTTGAGCCAAAACTATTCGCTGAATAGCTTGTTGGAAGGGGATTTGGAGTCTGTGATTCAAGCCTGTATTACCCAGGATCAACAGGAACGTTTGGAGGAGTTGGCAACGTCGGACGAACAAGGGGAATCGCTTTTGGCTTAATTGGTATTGATCCTTTGTCTTTTGTTTGTGTCATACTCGCCCTTATCCCAGCAAGCTACGTCATTTGCCATTTGGCTCTAATATAAACGACAAGAGGGCGGGTTTTGTTGTTCATTTATTGGTGAAGAGGGCGGGTTTTGTTGTTCATTTATCGGTGAAGAGGGCGGGTTTTGTTGTTCATTTAGCGGTGACTAGCGGAGTTGATTCCCTAAACCCGCCCCTACAATGATTCCCTAAACCCGCCCCGACAATTGCCCCTAAACCCGCCCCTCTAATAAGGCATAACTTCTGCTTCCTGCCTTCTGCCTTGAAGTCATCTGTCTTGACAACCATGTTAAATAATAAACTTGAACAACTCACCCGCTTATTTGCTCAAATGGATCGGGCATTGATTGCCTATTCCGGAGGAGTGGATAGCACCTTAGTTGCCAAGATTGCTTATGATGTTTTAGGCGATCGCGCTTTAGCGGTAACCGCCGAATCCCCATCTCTGTTACCTGAAGAATTGGAAGACGCCCGGATTCAAGCAGCGGTAATTGGCATTCCTCATGAATTGGTGCAAACCGATGAAATGAATAATCCAAATTATACGGCGAATCCGGTTAACCGTTGCTATTTTTGCAAAAGTGAACTCCACGACACGCTGAAACCCTTAGCGATGCAACGGGGTTATCCCTATGTCGTGGATGGTGTGAATGCTGATGACTTGGGGGACTATCGCCCAGGAATTCAAGCGGCGAAAGAACGAGGGGCGCGATCGCCTTTAGCGGAAGTGGGGGTAACAAAAGCCGAAGTGCGCCAACTGTCGCAACAATTAGGGCTTCCCTGGTGGGATAAACCTGCTCAACCTTGTTTGAGTTCTCGCTTTCCTTATGGCGAAGAAATTACAATTGCTAAACTGCAAAGAGTAGGGCGGGCAGAAGTTTATTTACGGAAATTAGGGTGGAAAAATTTGCGGGTGCGTTCTCAAGGGGATACCGCACGAATTGAATTATCGCCAGAACAAATTAAACAATTTGTTTTGACTATGGATTTACCAACACTGGTATCAGCGTTTCAAGATTTAGGCTTTTTGTATGTCACCCTAGATTTAGAAGGGTATCACAGTGGCAAGTTAAATCGCGTCGTGAATCAAGATGATAAAGCAACAGTATAGGGACAGGTTTAGGAACTGTGGGGGCGGGTTTAGCAACAATTGTCACAATTGTAGGGGCGGGTTTAGGGAATCAACTCAGCTAGTCACCAATAAATGAACAACAAAACCCGCCCTCCTCACTTTAGATTTATTGGGTGTCAGCCGATAATTTACCTGTACATAGCTTTCAAACCTTGTTAGCTGATTTAGGGACAATTGTTAACAATCGAATTCAGTCTAATATCCCAGGTGTAAATTTCGACTTTGACAAGGTAACCGAACCGACTCCGGTACAAAGGAAGGCTTTAGATTTGTTGGGTGTCAGCCTAATATGTACCCAGTGAAGCCGAAAGTGAAATCGCCCTAAGTCTGGATAGGCATACAGTGTAGCGATTTGTCAAAGGGGAACTTCAG